>JBEEMX010000014.1:0-17775 GCA_041192465.1 Pseudomonadota bacterium
AGTGGGAGTTGACCGTGGTCGATGATGGATCGACCGACGGTACCCGTGCCCGACTGGATGGACTCGACCCGCGCATCCGTTGCATCGAACAAGCCAACCAGGGTGTGTATGCCGCTCGCAACACGGGATTGATGGTGGCCCACATGCGCTGGGGTTACCTGAACTGGTTGCCGGTGACGCTGTGTACCCGTGCCCAGCGATGGCCAGACCGTGACCGATGCCGCGTTGGCCAATCTGCACCGGCAACGCGCCCGCTGACTCAAGGGACAGGTGGGTGCGTCGGTGGTGCTTCATCGCGGCCATCGGCATGGCGGCGCCAACTGTCCATGGCGCCATGCATCAGCCGCACCTGCTTCGAGAAACGGGTGCAGCCCTTGCAGTAGCCAAGGTGCATGCGGATCAGCACACGCTCGCCCAGCGGCAGCGTGCGGTCCTCGCCTTCGAGCACGAGGCGAGCGGTTTCCTTGCAGGTCAGTCGGAGTTTCAGCGGCATGGAGGTATCCCTTCAGGTCTTCGCCTGTTGCCCATTGAACCAGTTCACCTGGAGGCACTCGCGCAGCCGCAGCCTGGCGCGGTGCAGCAGCACGAACAGATTGGTCGCGGTCACGCCAGTTTCCTTACAGATTTCTTCGGTGTCGAGTTCGAGCCACTCGCGCATCACGAAGACACGTCCTTGCTGACCGGGCAGGTGTTCCATGCACGCTTCGAGCACGTCGAAGAATTGCCGCTGCCCCAGCGCCGCGCCCGGATTGCCCCAGTCCGCGGGCATCTCCTGCCAGTGGCCATCGGCCTTGAACAGCAGGCCGTCCAGGTCTTCCCGGTCGTCGTCCGAAGTGATCGACACCTCGCGCCGGTGTCGGCGGATCTGGTCGATCACCTTGTGCTTGAGGATGCCGATCAGCCAGGTCTTGAGCTGCGCTGCGCCGGTGTAGGCCAGTGGCTTCTCCAGGGCGGCCAGCAGCGTTTCGGACACGGCGTCTTCCGCCCAGGCGTCGTTGCGCAACTGGTTGCGGGCATAGCGCAGCAACTGAGGGCGCAAGGTCTGGACCTGGTCGGGAAAGTCGGACATCCGGGGGCGGCGTGCGGGGCCGAAAAAATTCTGTGGACGCAGTGTAAGGAATCCGGTCTCCTGTGCGACAGAGTCCTGTCTGCTGAACAGCGACACAGTTCATCCATCCATCCATCCAGCCACCTGACGGAGAATCCACATGAACCAACGCCTCATCCTCTCTTCCGCCCTCGCATCCGTCCTCGCTCTGGGCGTCATCGCACCTGCCGCTGCGCAGGACAAGGCCAAGGAAAAGTGCTTCGGCATCGCCAAGGCCGGTCAGAACGATTGCGCCAATCTCTCGGGCACGCACTCCTGCGCCGGCCAGAGCAAGGCCGACATGGGCGCCGACGAATGGAAGTACGTGCCGAAGGGCACCTGCAAGGACATGAAGGGCATGACGGCCGAAGAAGCCAAGATGGGCATGATGAAGAAATAAGCCGCTCGCCATGCCTGCACCGACCCCTGCGGGCATCGGCCTGCGTCAACCCCATGCGGCGCTGCTCCGGCAGCAGCGCCCGCCGCTCGGTTTCCTCGAAGTCCACAGCGAAAACTACTTCGCGCCGGGCGGCGCTGCCCGTGCGGTGCTCACCGACCTGCGCCAGGACTACGCTGTCAGCCTGCACGGCGTCGGCCTGTCGCTGGGCAGCGCCTGCGGGCTGGATGCGTGGCATCTCGATCGACTGGCCGAACTGGTCGCGGCCGTCGAACCCGTGCGCGTATCCGACCACGCCAGCTTCGCCCGGGTCGATCCGGGGCGGGGCGGCCCCGTCTGGCACGGGTCCGACCTGCTGCCAATCGCCTTCACTGATGCAGCACTCGCCATCCTGGTGCGCAACGTGCAGCGGGTGCAGGAGCGTCTGCGCCGGCCGATCCTGGTCGAGAACCTGAGCGCCTACCTCGGTTGGGCCGATGACGGTCTGGCCGAACCCGAATTCTTCAACGAGCTGGCGCACCGCAGTGGCTGTGGTGTGCTCCTCGATGTCAACAACCTCGTGGTCAACGCGCTGAACGCGGGCGACGACGAAGCCGCCGCCGTGCGCCGCTCCTGTGCCTGGGTCGATCGGCTCACGCCGGGCGTTGCGGGCGAAATCCACCTCGCCGGCTACGTCGAGACGGACACGCTGGTCATCGACGACCACGGCAGCCGTGTCCACCCGCCCGTCTGGCAGGTCTACGCCCACGCCGTGCGTCGCCACGGCCCGGTGCCCACGCTGATCGAGTGGGACACCGACCTGCCGGCGCTGGATGTCCTGCTGGGCGAAGCCGCGCAGGCCGATGCCGTCTTGCACGGGGTGCGTGCATGACGACGCCCACTGCGGAAGCCCTCCGGCGCGAGCAGATCCGCCAGCGCCTGCTGATGCAGGCGCTGCGCAGCGGACAAGCGGGTGCGCTCACCGGCTGGACCCGTGCGCCGGCCCGTGCCGATCTGGCCCGCGGGCTGACGGTCTACAAGGCCAATGCCGCCGTCAACGCGGAACGGGCGCTGGGTGCGCGGTACCCGACAGTGCGGGCCGTGCTGGGTGATGAAACCTTCGTGCCGATGGCGCGTGCTTTCTGGCGCCAGTCACCGCCCACCCGTGGCGATCTGGCGCAGTGGGGCGACACCTTGCCCGCCTTCCTCGCCGAGGCCGGGCAGCTCGCCGATCTGCCGTATCTGGCGGATGTTGCACGGCTGGATGGCGTGGTGGCGCAGGCCGAGGGCGCCGCCGATGTCGAACCCGACCTGGCCACGCTGCTGCGCCTGGGTGACACCGAAGCGGACCGCCTGGTGCTGCGGCCGGCACCGGGGCTGGCGCTGGTGGTCAGCCCGCACCCGGTCGTGGCGATCTGGCGTGCCCACCACGACCCGCAGCAGACCACGCAACCCGATCCCTGCGCCGACACCCGCGTGGCGCTGACCGAGCAGCGCGCCGAGACGGCGCTGGTCTGGCGCCAGGGGTGGATGGTGCGGGTGACGGCGGTCGATGCGCCGACGGCCGCCTTTCTGCACTGCGCGCTGCTGCGAGCGCAGCCCTTGGCCGAGGCGCTCGATGTGCCCGGCTTCGATGTCGAGACCTGGCTAGCGCCGGCCGTGGCCGATGGCCTGCTGGTGCGGATCGACGTGACCCCCTGAACCTTGCTTGTCTGGACTGGAGACCTCCGATGCTGACCGATACCCTTCGCCGCGGCCATGCCCACCTGATCAGCGTGTGCGAGTCGCTGCAACCACTGGCACAACTCGCGGCACGGCTGTTTGTCGCCAAGGTTTTTTTCCTGTCCGGCCTGACCAAGCTGCGTGACTGGGAGACGACGGTGGCGCTGTTCACCGACGAATACCACGTACCGCTGCTCTCGCCCGAGGTGGCGGCGCTCGCGGGCACGGCGGGCGAGATTGTCTTGCCGGTGCTGCTGGTGCTCGGGCTGGGCGGGCGTTTTGCGGCGCTGGGACTGTCGGTGATGAACGTGGTCGCGGTGCTGAGCGTGCCGGACATGCCGGAGCCGGCCTTTGCGCTGCATGTGTTCTGGGGCAGCCTGCTGGCAGGGCTGGTGCTGTGGGGGCCGGGTCGGTGGTCGGTGGATGCGCGGATCGGGCATGATCGACCGTCATGTTCACCTTGAGGCTTGCTGTGCATCCACCACTCCCCGCACGATTCCTGTCTCGCCGCGCGTTCACTGTGCTGGGGGCAGCGGCGGTGGTGGGTGCGCGGCCTGCCTGGGCGGCGGGTGATCCGGTGGTCTGGAAACGGATCGAAACCGAGGCACGCGGCCAGACCGTCCATTTCAACGCCTGGGCTGGCAGCGAGCGCATCAACGCCTATCTGCAATGGGCGGCGGGCGAGCTGCAGCGGCTGCAGGGCGTGACGCTCCAGCACGTCAAGATCACCGACGCGGCCGAGGTGATCCGCCGTGTGCGCGCCGAGAAGGCTGCGGGGCGTGTCGCCGACGGTTCGGTGGACCTCGTCTGGATCAACGGCGAGAACTTCCTGACGATGAAGCGCGAGGCACTGCTGTTTGGCCCGTGGGCGGAGGCGCTGCCGTCCTTCGCGGCGGTCGATGTGCTGGGAAAACCGACCACGCGGCTCGACTTCTCCGAGCCGGTCGAAGGCATGGAAGCCCCGTGGGGCATGGCGCAGCTCACCTTCTTCGCCGATGGCCAGCGCGTGTCCACGGTGCCCGACAACACCACCGAGCTGACCACCTGGGCGCTGCGCCACCCAGGGCGCTTCACCTATCCGCGGCCACCGCAGTTCCATGGCACCACCTTCGTCAAGCAGGTGCTGATGGAGACCACCGCCGACCGCGCTGCACTGACCCGGCCGCACACCGCCGAGGTGTTCGCCCGCGTGACAGCACCACTGTGGAAGGCGCTCGACGCGCTGCACCCGCACCTGTGGCGCCAGGGCCGGCTGTTTCCTGCCAGCGATGCAGTGGCGCGTCAGATGCTGGCCGATGGCGAACTGTGGATCAGCCTGACCTTCAACCCGAACGAGGCGGCTGGCGAGATGCTGGCTGGCAAGCTGTCGTCGTCGGTGGTGAGTTACCAGCACCGTGGCGGCACGATCGGCAACACGCATTTCGTGGCGATTCCGTTCAACGCCCGCGCCAAGGCGGGCGCGCAGGTGGCAGCGAATTTCCTGCTCTCGCCCGCGGCGCAGGCGCGCAAGGCCGATGTGCGCCAGTGGGGGGATCCGACCGTGCTGGCGCTGGACCGGCTGCCTGTGGCCGAACGTGCGCTGTTCCAGAGTGGCGCGCTGCCGGGCACTGTGCGACAGCCTGCGCCGGTCTGGCCGGAGCCGCATGGCTCGTGGGTCGATCCGATCGAGCGGGAATGGCTGCGGCGCTACGGCCGCTGACCGGGTGGCCGCTGGCACGCTGGACGGCCCGGCTGGCCGGCGTGGGGCTGGTGGCGTTGCCGCTGGCCGTGGCGTTGGTCGTGGCGCTGGCCGAAGCGGCGCAGGGGCCGGCGTGGCAGGCGCTGCTGGACGATCCGCAGACAGGGCCGGCGCTGGTGTCCAGCCTCGTTTCCGGGCTGGGCAGCACGCTGGCAGCCACCGCGCTGAGTCTGTGGCTGACGACACAGCTCTGGGAGCACCCGCGCTGGCCATCGCTGCAGCGCCGCCTGCCGGCGATGCTGGCGGTGCCACACGCGGCGCTGGCGATCGGGCTGGCGCTGCTGTGGATGCCCGGTGGCTGGATCGCACGGCTCATCGCGCCGCTGGCAGGCTGGGACGCGCCGCCCGACTGGGTCACCGTGAACGACCCGCACGCGCTCGCCCTCATGCTGGCGCTGGTGCTCAAGGAAACACCGTTTCTGCTCTGGACGATCGCGGCCCTGCTGGCGCGGCCGGACGTGTCGGTGCGCCTGCGCCAGCAGCTCGCGCTCGGGCGCAGCCTGGGCTATCCGGCGTCACAGGTGTGGTGGCGCGCCGTCTGGCCGGCATGGAGCAGGGTGTTGGTGTGGCCCGTGGTGGCAGTGGCGGCCTACGGGCTGACGGTGGTGGACATGGCGCTGGTCCTGGGCCCCGGCACGCCGCCGACGCTGGCGGTGCTGGCGTGGCAATGGCTGCTGGATGCCGATCCGTTGCGCAACGCGCAGGGGGCCGCCGCGGCTTGTCTGCTGGTGGTCGTGATGGGATGCGGTGCCGCCACCGTGGTGGCGCTGCACCGGTGTGCGCCACCCTCCTGGCGACATTGGCACGTCCGTGGCCCCGCACACCCTGCCATCTCCACCAGGCGCCCCTCCGCGGGGCTGGTGGACAGGGGGCTGGCGGCGCTGTGGGCGGCAGCGGGGGTGGCGCTCGTGGCCGCGTCGGTCAACGGTGTCTGGCGCTTTCCCGCGCTGTGGCCGACGGTGTGGAGCCTCGACGCCTGGACGCAGGTGCGCGCCGCGTCCGGCACACTGACCACCACCCTCGCCGTGGCAGGTGCGGCGTCCGTGCTGGTCGTCGCGCTGTGCGTGCTCTGGCTGGAAGCGACACCACCCGCCTGGGACCGCGCCGCCACCGCGGTCGCGCTGGTGCCGGTCGCCGTGCCGGGGTTGCTGCTGATGGTGGGCGTCTACCGGATCGCGCTGGCGCTGCGGCTGGATGGCACGCTCGCCGGGCTGGTGCTGGTCCACGTCTGGATGGCGCTGCCCTATGCGCTGGTGACGCTGCTGCCGGCGTGGCGGCGCTTCGATCCGCGCCACGCCTGGGTGGCGCAGACCCTCGGCCGTTCGCGGCTGGCGTTTGCGTGGCAGGTGCAGCGGCCGTTGCTGGCAGCGCCGCTGGCTTCGGCGCTGGCGGTGGGTTTCGCGGTCAGCGTGGGGCAGTATCTGCCGACCTTGTTCATCGGCGCCGGCCGGCTCACCACCGTCACCACCGAGGCGGTCACGCGCTCCGCGGGCGGGCAGCGCGCGACCGGGGCGGCGTTTGCCGTGCTGCAGGCGCTGCTCCCGCTGCTGGGCTTTGCGCTGGCCGGGGCGCTTGGCCGAGCGCAGGCGGTGCGGGCATGACGGCGCTGCGGCTGGTCGATGTGACGGTCACGCTGCACGGCCGCGTGCTCGCCGGGCCGGTGAACGCGGTGATCGCACCCGGCGAGGTGCTGGCCGTCACCGGGCCGAGCGGCTGCGGCAAGAGTTCGCTGCTGCTGGCGCTGGCGGGGCTGGCTGCCCCGCCGCTGCAGGCCACTGGCGCGCTGTGGCAAGGCGATCGGCCCTTGCACTCCCTGCCGGTCGCGGCACGCCGGCTCGGGCTGATGTTCCAGGACGATCTGCTGTTCCCGCACATGACCGCGCTGGACAACCTGCTGTTCGCCGTACCCGCCGGGCCACGCGCCAGCCGCGTCGCCCGCGCCGAGGCTGCGCTGGCCGATGCCGGACTCGCTGCCCACGCCGGCCACCGTCCGCACCAGCTCTCCGGCGGACAGCGGCAGCGGGTGGCGCTGTTGCGCACGCTGCTGGCCGAGCCGCGGGCACTGCTGCTGGACGAGCCGTTTTCGCGGCTGGATGTGCCGCTGCGCGCCGCGATGCGCACGCGGGTCTGGCAGACGCTGGTCCGCCACGGCCTGCCCGCCGTGCTGGTCACGCACGATCCGGCCGACATCCCGCCCGGCGCGCAAGTGCTGGCCTTGGCACCGCGCGATGCTTGACCGCCTGGTGCTGGCGTGGCTCGCGCCCACGGTGCAGCGTCTGGCCGGCGCCTTGGTGCGCCGCCGTGTCACGGCCGACACGGTGACGCTGGCCGGCGCGGCGGTCGGTCTTTCCGGCAGCGCGCTGGTGGCTTTCGGTCAGCCGCTGGCGGGACTCGTGCTGATGGCACTGGGCCGCCTGGCGGACGGACTGGACGGCGCCGTGGCCCGACAGACCACGCCGACCCCGCGGGGTGCCTTCCTCGACATCACGCTCGATTTCCTTTTCTACGCCAGCGTGCCGCTGGCCTTCGCCGTGCTGGATCCGGCGCGCAATGCACTGGCCGCGGCCGTGCTGCTGGCGGCGTTCATCGGCACGGGGTCGAGCTTCCTCGGCTTCGCCATCCTGGCCGAGCGGCAGGGGCTGCACAGCGCCGCGTATCCGCAAAAAGGCTTCTATTACCT
The DNA here is from genome assembly GCA_041192465.1 of Pseudomonadota bacterium. Classification (GTDB taxonomy): domain Bacteria; phylum Pseudomonadota; class Gammaproteobacteria; order Burkholderiales; family Burkholderiaceae_C; genus Sphaerotilus. The sequence continues at coordinate 7,604 of JBEEMX010000014.1, forward strand.
CGGTGGCCTGACCGAAGGCACCGAGACATTGCTGTGCTTCACGGCGATGTGCGTGTGGCCGGCGGCGTTTGCCACGCTGGCCGGTGGATTTGCGGCGCTCTGCGGCCTGACGATCGCCACGCGGCTGGTGGCGGGCTGGACGCTGCTGGGCACGGCCCCCCACAAGGACTCCCCTCCATGACCCGACGCCAAAGCATGCTCCTCCTGGCCGTGGTACTGCTGGCCGCGGCATTCTGGTGGTTCGATCTCGGCCACTGGCTGCGCCTGGAGACGCTCAAGGCACGGCAGGCCGAACTGCTGGCCCTCTACGCGGCGCACCCCCTCGCGGTGATCGCCGGTTACATGGCGGTGTACATCGCCGTGACCGCGCTGTCGCTGCCCGGTGCGGTGATCCTGACGCTGGCCGGCGGGGCGCTCTTCGGGTTGTGGACCGGACTGGTGGTGGTCTCGTTCGCCTCCACTGCGGGCGCGACGCTGGCCTTCCTGGCCGCCCGCTACTTGTTGCGCGACGGCATCACCCACCGATTCGGCGCGCGGCTGGACGAGATCCACCGCGGCATCGACCGCGATGGCGCGTTCTACCTCTTCACCTTGCGCCTCGTCCCGCTGGTGCCCTTCTTCGTCATCAACCTGGTGATGGGGCTGACGAAGATGCCCACGCGCCGCCATGCCTGGGTCAGCCAGCTCGGCATGTTGCCGGGCACGCTGGTCTACGTGAACGCAGGCACGGCGCTGGGCGGGCTGCAATCGCTCTCGGGCATCCTCTCGCCGCCCTTGCTCGGGGCGTTTGCGCTGCTGGCGGTGTTTCCGTGGATGGCGCGGGTGGTGCTGGACACCTGGAAGGCCCGCCGCGTGCAGCAGCCGTGGGCGGAACAGCGGCCGAAGCGGTACGACCGCAACCTCGTCGTCATCGGCGCGGGTGCGGCCGGACTGGTGACGAGTTACATCGCCGCCGCCGTGCGGGCCAAGGTGACGCTGGTGGAGGCACACCGGATGGGTGGCGATTGCCTGAACACGGGTTGCGTGCCGAGCAAGGCGCTGCTCCGCGCCGCAAAACTGGCGCACGAGGTGACGCGGGCCAGCGCGTTCGGCCTGACGGCGGCGCCGGCCACGGTCGATTTCGGGGCCGTGATGGACCGTGTGGCCGAAGCGGTGCGGTGCGTGGCGCCGCACGACTCGGTCGAGCGGTACACGGCCCTGGGGGTGGACGTGCGCCAGGGCCACGCGCGGCTGGTCGATCCGTGGCGGGTCGAGATCACGGCCGCGGACGGCACGCGCGAGGTGCTCACCACCCGCGCCACCGTCATCGCCACCGGCGCGGCGCCGACCGTGCCGCCACTGCCGGGGTTGCTGGACGTGGCCTTCCTGACCAGCGACACGCTGTGGGACTTGCGCACGGGACCGCGGCGACTGGCGGTACTGGGTGGCGGGCCGATTGGCTGCGAGCTGGCGCTGGCGCTGGCGCGGCTGGGCTGCGGTGTCACGCTGGTGGAACAGGCCCCTCGGCTGTTGGCGCGCGAGGACGACGATGTGTGTGCGCTGGCCGCCGACAGCCTGCGCGCCGCGGGTGTGGTGCTGCGGCTCGGCGTGGTGGTGCAGCGGGTCGAGGCCAGCGCCACCGGGGCGCCGGACGGTGTGCTGCACCTGGTGGATGGCTCGGCGGTGGTGTTCGATCGGCTGCTGGTCGCGGTCGGCCGGTCGGCGCGCCTGCAGGGTTTCGGTCTGGAGACGCTGGGCATCCCGGTCGGCCGCACCATCGAGACCAACGAGTACCTCGAAACCCTGCATCCGAACCTCTACGCCTGCGGGGACGTGGCCGGGCCATGGCAGTTCACGCACGCCGCGGGGCACCAGGCGTGGTCGGCGGCGGTCAACGCGCTGTTCGGGCAGTTCAAGCGGTTTCGGGTCGATGGCCGGGTGATGCCGTCGATCACCTTTCTCGATCCCGAGATTGCCCGTGTCGGCCTGAACGTGCGCGAGGCGACGGCGCAGGGCGTGGCATTCGAGTTGACCCGCTACCCGCTCGACGACCTCGACCGCGCCATCATCGAGCGCGAGACCACCGGCTTCCTCCAGGTGCTGACCGAGCCGGGGCGTGACCGCCTCCTCGGCGTCACCATCGTCGGCGCGCACGCGGGAGAGTTGCTGGCCGAGTTCACGCTGGCGATGCAGCATGGGTTGGGCTTGAACAAGATCCTCGGCACGGTTCACCCGTATCCGAGCTGGTCGGATGCGGCCAAGCTGACCGCCGGGCGCTGGAAGGACGCGCACAAGCCGGAAGGGGTCTTGCGCTGGCTGGTGCGCTACCACGCATGGCGTCGCGGTGGTGGCTGAGTTGCCGCGGCTGGTGCTGCTCGGTGGCGGCCACGCGCAATTGGCGGTGTTGCTGGCGCTGGCGCGGCGGCGGCCCGTGCAGGTCGAGGCTGTGCTGGTCACCCCGGCGGCTCGGCAGATCTACTCCGGCATGCTCCCCGGCTGGCTGGCGGGGCACTACACCGAGGCGCAGTGCGTGATCCCGCTGGCACCACTGGCGGCGGCGGCAGGGGTGACGTTGCGGCAGGCGGCGGCGGTCGGGCTCGATGCGGCAGCGCGCACCGTGCGGCTCGACGACGGCGGCGTGCTTGGCTACGACGTGCTGTCGGTCAACACCGGCCCGGTGCAGGATCCGGCCGGCTGGGGTGCGGCGGGCGTGCCGACCTTGCGCCCGATCGAGGACTGGCTCGTCCGCACCACGCGCCGGCTGGCCGAGGCACCGCCAGGCCGGGTGGTGGTCGTGGGCGGTGGTGCAGCGGGGTTTGAACTGGCGCTGGCGTGGCGCCACCGGCTGGGCGCGGATGCGGAGGTCGGTCTGGTCACCGGTGCATCCGGGCTGCTGGCGAACTATCCCGCGGCGGTACGGCGGCTGGGTGTGCAGGCCCTGGCCGAACGTGGCGTTCGGTGCATCGCGGGTGCTGCGCGCACGGTGGCGCTGAACGCCGTGGTGACGGACGATGGCCGGGTCTGGGCTGCCGACGAGATCGTGCTGGCCACCGGCACGGTTGCGCCGCACTGGTTGCAGGGCAGCGGGCTGGCGCTGGCGCCGGATGGCGGTCTGGCGATCCGGCCGACGCTGCAGAGCGTGTCGCACCCGGAGGTGTTCGCCGCGGGAGACGTTGCCACCCGTCTGGACCGACCGCTGCCGAAGAGCGGCGTCTACGCGGTGCGGGCCGGTGCGGCGCTGGCGGAGAACGTGCTGGGTCGGCTGGCAGGGCGGGTGCCCCGGCCCTGGGTGGCACCAGTGCGCACGCTGAATCTGTTGTCACTGGGCGAGCGCAGCGCCATCGCGGCCTGGGGACCGCTGGCGGTGCAGGGGCGCTGGGTCTGGCGCTGGAAGGACGGCATCGACCGGGGCTTCCTGCAGCGGCACGGCGCGACATAAAACGAAACACGCCGATACCTGCGGGAAAGGACAGCACCACACGGCGCGGGCACGATGGCGTCCATGTCCACTCTCTTCACCCAAGGAAACCCCACCATGCGTACCTGGATCAAGCGTTCCCTGTTCGGCCTTGTCGGCGCCGGTCTCGTGGTCGGTCTGTCGGCCTGTGGTCACACCCCGTTCGGCGGTGAAGGCCGCGGCGAGGGCCGTGGCGACCGCGGTGAACACCACATGGGCATGGGCCACCATGGCCAGCCCACCGAAGCCGACATGCAAAAACACCGCGACCGCATGGTCGAGCGCGCCACCACCGAGCTGTCGCTTGACGCCGCGCAGAAGGCCAGGCTCGTCACCCTGATCGACACGGTCCATGCCAAGCGCATGGCGATGATGGCGGCCAGGGCAGACGCCAAAGGTGATGCGAAGGGTGGCATGAACGGCGGCGGCATGGTGCTCCGCGCCGAGATGCAGGCCCTGATGAAGGGCGACAAGTTTGACCGCGCTGGCGCCCAGGCGCTCGTGGACCAGAAAGCCAACACCCTGCGCACGTCCGCCCCCGAGGTCATCACGGCCATGGGCGAGTTCTACGATAGCCTCAAGCCCGAGCAGCAAACCAAGGTGCGTGCCTTCCTGGAGCGTGGTCCGATGGGCCGCGGCATGATGGGCGGTCACCGCGGCTGAGCCACTGCAGGCGGACCTGCGGCGCTAGGATCCGGCCATGCCCCGCCTGCTCCTCATCGACGACGACGAACACCTGGCCGCCCCTCTGGCGGCCTACCTGAAACGTTTCGACCTCACGCTGGAGAGCGCGCTGCGCCCGAGCGTGGGGTTGGCGCGCTTGCGCGAGGGGGGCTTCGATGCGGTCATCCTCGACGTGATGCTGCCCGAGATGGACGGCTTCGATGTCTGCCGCGAGATCCGGCGCGAGCCGGCGCTGGCGGGCCTGCCCATCCTCATGCTGACCGCGCGCGGCGACGTGATGGACCGCGTCATTGGCCTGGAGCTGGGCGCCGACGACTACCTGCCCAAACCCTTCGAACCACGCGAACTGGCTGCGCGGCTGCAGACCATCCTGCGCCGCCGCCAGCCAGCGGCACCGGCTGCGCAAGCCGTGGCGTCCGGGCGCCGGCTGGTGTTCGACGGCGTGACGATCGACCTCGACCGCCGGCAGGTGCTGCGCGAGGGCGTGGAGATCGAGCTGACCGGCACCGAATTCGAGCTGCTCGCGCTGCTGGCCGGCGAGCCGCACAAGGTTTTCAACCGCGACGAGATCCTCTCCCGGCTGCGTGGTCATGAGGCCGATGTGTACACCCGCGCCATCGACATCCTCATCAGCCGCATCCGCAAGAAGCTGGAACCGCTGGACTGCATCAAGACCTTGCGCAACGCGGGCTACACCTTCGCCGTGGCGCGCCAGCCATGAACGCCACGCTGCAGGCTTGGCGGCGTTTCACTGGCGCGCTCGGGGTGCGGCTGGTGCTGCTGTTCCTGGTGCTGGCGCTGGCGCTGACGGCGGTCTTCACTGGCGGGATGCAGCGGGCGATCGGTGGAGGCTGGCGTGCCCTGGTGCGTCCGCTGGTGGCCGATTACGTGGACCGGCTGGCTGACGAGCTGGGTGTGCCACCGGACATCGGCCGCGCCAGGGCACTGGTCGAGCGGCTGCCGCTGTCGCTGCGCATCGACGGTCCGCAGGTGCATTGGGATTCGCATCCGCACCTGCGTGGACAGCGCCGCGGGATGCCGCCGATGCACCGCCTGATGCATCCCGACGACGATGACGCCCCTGCCGCTGGCGATGCCACCGAGCGCGGCTGGTTGCTGCTGACCCGCACCACGGCGGACGGGCACACGCTCCAGTTCGGCCTCGGTGATGTGCCATGGCGCCATCGGCCGCGCGCGATCGGCTGGTTCACGCTCGGGCTGCTGCTGGGGTTGACGGCGCTGGCCTACGCCGTGATGCGGTACTGGCTGCGCCCGCTGGGTGACATCCGCAGCGGGGCCGTGCGCTACGGGCAAGGGCAGTTCGATGCGCCGATTCCGGTGCGCAGCGGCGATGAACTCGGCCGGCTGGCCGGGCAGATCAACACCATGGCGGGCGAGTTGCGCCACATGCTGGACGCCAAGCGGGCCTTGCTGCTGTCGATCAGCCACGAGCTGCGCTCGCCGCTGACGCGGGCGCGGCTGAATGCCGAGCTGGTGGAGGAGGGGCCATCACGCGACGCGCTGCTGCGGGATCTGGGCGAGATGCGCGAACTCATCAGCGACCTGCTGGAGAGCGAGCGCCTGGCCGCCGGGCATGCGGCCTTGCAGCGCGAGCCGGTCGATCTGGCGGCGCTGGTCGAGGTGGCGGTGCATGAGCAGGTGCCGGCGGACGTGGCGCTGGAACTCGACCTGGACGCCGAACTCGGGCTGATCGCGGTCGATCCGGCACGCTGGCGGCTGCTGGTGCGCAACCTCGTGGGCAATGCGCTGCGCCACGGCCAGCCGCCGTTGCACCTCCGGCTGCACCGCGAGGCCGACACGCTGGTCTTCACGGTGCGCGACCACGGCGCAGGCGTGGCGCCCGAGGCACTGGCGCAGCTCGGCGAAGCGTTCTACCGGCCAGATGCGGCGCGCGGGCGCAGCAGCGGCGGGGTGGGGCTGGGCCTGTACCTGTGCCGGCTGGTGGCCCAGGCGCACGGCGGGCGGCTGCGGGTGCAATCGGCGGCGCCGGGGCCGGGGCTGGTGGTGGAGGTGAGGGTGCCAGTACGCCGCGCAGCCTGAATCCGACGCCCTGTACCGTGCCACCACACCCGCCATCGGTCACGGCCCATTCGCCCGGTGATACGCTCCCCGCCATGAACGACCCCACCCAGACGCCCCCCCTGACCTCGGCCGAACTCGACACGCTCGACGCCTTCCTCGCCAGCCTGCCCGCCGGGGCGATGACCGTGGAGATGCTCGACGGCTTCTGTTGCGCGCTGCACTGCACCCCTGATCTGGTCGGCCCTGCCGTGTGGCTGCCGCTGGTCTGGGGCGAGACGGCGGACGCCGAAGCCTCGTTCGACGACGAAGGCCAGGCCCGCACGGTTGTCGGGCTGGTGACGCGCCACTGGAGCGCCGTGGCCGAGGAACTCGTCAAGGCCGATGCATCGGATGAACCCCGTGTCCCGCGCCTGCACGCCGACACGCAGGGCCGCGTCACCGGCAACGCCTGGGCGACCGGCTTCGTCCGCGGCATGCGGGTTTCGCCGGATGGCTGGCAGGAGGTGCTGGGCGACGAGCAGGGCGGCGAGGTGCTGGTGCCGATGATGCTGCTGCACCACGAGCACGACCCCGATGAGGCGATGCGCCCGCCGCCCTTCGACGACGCGGTGCGCAGCGAGGTGATCGAGGCGATGGTGATGGGCGCGGCGCAGCTCTACCGCCACTTCGCCCCCGCCCGCCGCGCCGCCTCGCGCGCCGCCCGTCAGGCGCTGACCTTCCGCCGCGCAGGGGCCAAGCCTGGGCGCAACGACCCGTGTGCGTGCGGCAGCGGCAAGAAATTCAAGACCTGCTGCGGACGCAACTGAGCGCCCGCGTTCCTTTCCGTTCAGCGCAGCTCAGAAGTGCAGCCAGGCGGCAGCGCCCAGCAACACGCCGCCACCCGCCACCACGTACATGACCACCTTGAGCCACGACTGCTTGGTCAGCAGCGAGATGGCGGCCAGCGCGATCGAGATCTGCAATGCAGTGGTCGCCTGCGCCCAGCGGTGGTGGACATGCAGTTGCGCGTCGGACTGGTGGTCCCAGTCAGCGGATTCCTTTTCCAGCGCCTCGGCCTTGACCTTGATGTCTTCCTTCTCGCCCTTGTAACGCTGGGCTTCCTTGGCGAAGTTGTCCTTGACCTCGCCGACAGTCAGTTGCAGCCCGAGTTCCGCCAGATTCTGCTTGCTGCTCTTGGACTGGTAGAAGTTCCACTGGTTGCCTGCCTCGGTCTTCTTGATCGCGGCGTTGTTCTTGTACAGACCGGCATTGGACTGCGTCGCTCCGCCCATGTACGAGAACAGGGCGCCGACGGTGGCAATCACCGCCGTCGCCACCGCGATCGAGTTGGTCGAGGCTTCGCTGTTGCCGTGGTGGGCGACGTGCTCCAGCTCGTGGTCGTGCGGGCCGTGGACATGAAAATTGTTGCCGGACATGGTGTGTGTGTTTCCAATCAGTGGGGCGTTGCGGTTCGGGCGGCGATCAGTGTCTCCAGACACTGCTCCCGGATGCCGTAGAACTTCTTGATCTCGCGGATCTGTGCGTACACCGTGTCGGCATGGCCGTCCGGTGTCTCGGCGCGCTGCACGGCCAGGATCATCTTGTTCTTGTTGGTGTGCTCCAGCGAGACGAACTCGAACACCTGCGTGTCGTAGCCGGCGGCGTCCAGCAGCAGCGCGCGCAGGCTGTCCGTGACCATCTCCGCTTCCTGCCCCAGGTGGACGCCGTGCTGCAGCATCGGGCGCAGCAGCGGCGGCGTCTTCATCTGCGGGCGGACCTGCTTGTGGCAGCACGGCGAGCACATGATGATCGACGCTCCGGCGCGCAGGCCGAAGTCGATGGCGTAGTCGGTGGCGGTGTCGCAGGCGTGCAGCGCGACCATCACGTCCAGCCCGACCGGCGTGTAGTGGCGCACATCACCCGCGTCGAAGCGCAGGCCGTCGAGCCCGTGCCGAGCCGCCGCATCGTTGCAGAGCGCCACCAGTTCCTCGCGCAGCTCCACCCCTGTGACCTGCGGCACGCGTCCCTGCGCGCGCAGCCAGTCGTGCATCGCGAAGGTCAGGTAACCCTTGCCGCAGCCGAAGTCGAACACGCCGATCGGCCGGTCCGCCGGTGCGCCGGCCAGCGGTGACGCCGCCATCGCGCTGGCGAAGACCTCGGTGAACTTGTTGATCTGGCGCCACTTGCGTGACATGGCCGGGATGAGCTGGTGCTGCGCGGTGGTGACACCCAGATCGGTCCAGAACGGTCGGTCCAGCGACAGCAGGCGGTGCTTCTCGCGGTTGTGCGCGGGGGCGCCATCCTCGTCGTCGGATGCATCGTCCGCTGCGCCAGCTTCCACGGACGTGGCCTTGCCCACCCGCAGCAGGCTCTTGTCACGCCCGCCTTTTTCCTTGACCGTGAGCTGGACCTCCTGGGTGCGCGTGTGCAGGTGGGCGTTCTGGAAGGCCGGGCCGATCAGGCGGTCGATCACCTGCAGTGCCTCGGCGGTCGGGTGGTTCTTGGTGATGTCCTTGGTGGTGTGGCGGTAGACGAGTTGCAGGCTGGCCTCGCCGCGCAGCATCACGGGGCGCACCAGCAGCCGCTCCAGCCCGACCTCGCCGCCGCGGTACTTGCCCAGCGCCAGGCGCACGAACTGGCGGCTGGCCAGCGCCGTGTCCAGCAGTTGCAGGAACCGGGCGCGCGCGGTCGGTGGATCGGTGGGGGAGATCAGGGTCGAGAACATCTGGCGATTGTCCCGCATCGCCCCCGACAATCGTGGCATGCCCAGTGCCTTCAACTTTGCCGCGTCCCCCTTCGACGCCCTCCAGGCCGAAGAGCGCCAGATGGTGCGGCGCAGCGTGGACATCGAGTACTTCCGCGCCGGTGCCGTCATCCTGGCCCCAGGGACCGCGCCCACCCACCTGTTCGTGCTCATCAAGGGCCATGTCCAGCAGTGGGACGGCGACGAGCAGCAGGCCGTGTTCGGCCCGGACGACTGCTTCGACGGCCGCGGGCTGGTGGCCGGCCGGACCAGCAGCCGCTTCGTCGCCAGCGAGGAGGTGGTGCTGTACCGGCTGGCCCGGCAGACCGTGCTGGCCTTGATCGCCAGCAACGCCACCTTCGGTGCGCTGCTGTTCGCCGATCTGTCGAACAAGCTCGGTGCGCTGGCCGGGCGGCGCAGCCAGCACGAACTCCAGTCGCTGACCATGGCGCGGGTCGATCAGGCGTACCTGCGTCCGGTGCATGTTGTCGATGCCGACGACGATGTGGCGTCGGTGGCCCGTGTCTTCCACGAACAGCGCACGACCAATGTGCTGGTGCGCGACACGGCCACCACGCCGCCGCGGCTGGGCATCTTCACCGTGACCGGTCTGCCCAAGGCGATCCTGAGCGGCGTGCCGCTGGACCGCTTGCCGGTGCGCGGTCTGGCGAATTTCAAGCTGGTGACGATCCGCCCGTGTACGCCGCTGTTCGACGCGCTGGCGCTGATGATCCGCCACCGCATCCACCGGCTGGTGGTGGCCGAGGGTACGCAGATCATCGGCTTCCTGCAGCAGCTCGACCTGCTGAGCTACCTCTCCAACCACTCCTACCTCATCACGCTGCAGATCCTGGAGGCGAACGACATCGCCACGTTGAAGACCGCCGCCGAACAGATCACGCGCCTGATCGGCGTGCTGGAACACAGCGGCACCAAGGTCGGCATGATCGCCCGGCTGGTGCAGGAGCTGAACGCGGCGCTGTTCGAGCGCGCCTGGCAACTCATCGCCCCCGCGGACCTGATCGCCAACAGCTGTCTCTTCGTGATGGGCAGCGAGGGCCGCGGCGAGCAGTTGCTCAAGACGGACCAGGATAACGGCCTGATCCTGCGCAATGGCTACGAAAGCCTGCACGATCTCGACGCGATCTGCGATCGTTTCTCGGCCGCACTTGCCCAGTTCGGTTATCCCCCGTGCCCGGGCCGCATCATGGTGAGCAACCCGGACTGGCGCCACAGCGAGGACGATTTCGCCCGCACCGTGCGCGAATGGCTGTTTGCACCGACCCC
>JBEEMX010000015.1:0-17756 GCA_041192465.1 Pseudomonadota bacterium
GATGTGAACCGCCTGCGCGTGGCCTTGGGTGCGGCCGAACAGTCCCGCGATGCGACCCGCCGCGAACTGGGCAACGAAGAGCCGAACCTGCCGGTGACTGCGGCCTCGGCCGTGTCGCTCACGCCGGATCTCGACAGCCGTGTCGAAACGCAGAAGCGCCAGCTCGACGAAATGCTCCGCCGCTACACGGAAGAGCATCCGGACGTCCTGACGACCCGCCGCATCATTTCCCAGCTGGAAGACCAGCGGCGGCGTGAGATGGATGCGCTCAAGAGCAGCAACAGCGCCGTGCGCCGCGCCGCTGCCGCCACCAACCCGGTGTTCCAGCGCCTGCGCCTGAATCTGGCCGATGCCGAGGCCAACGTGGCATCGCTGCGTTCGCAGCTTGGCACCCAGCAAGCCCGTCTGGAAGAGATTCGCGCCCAGTCGAGCAAGGTGCCGCAGGCGGAAGCCGAACTCGTCCAGCTCAACCGCGACTACGAGATCATGCGCCGCAACTACGACCAGCTGGTGCAGCGCCGCGAAGCCGCTTCGCTGGGCGTGAAGATCGACCAGACCTCGTCGATGGCGGATTTCCGGTTGATCGAACCACCGCGTGTGCTTCCCACGCCGGTGTTCCCGAGCCGCATGCAGTTGGCCATCGGGGTGATGCTGCTGGCGGTGGCATCCGGCATCGCTGCCGCCTACGCGCAGACGCTGCTGAACCCGGTGTTTTCGAGTGAACGCGAGCTGCGCGAGTTCACCAAGCGCCCGGTGCTTGGCAGTCTCCTGAAGGTGGAGGATCCGCGAGACCGTGATCTGGAGCGCCAGGATCGGCTCAAGCTCGCGGGCATGATGGGCTTGTTCGTCCTCGCGAATGTGGGATGGGTGGCCTGGATCACCTTGCGTTCGGCCAGTTAAGTCATAGGTGACCCAGATGAACACCATCGAGCAAGCTGCCAAGCGGCTAGCAGAACTCAAACGCGCCGGATTCGATATTCCGGTTCCTGACATGCCTGGTGCCGCTGCAGCACCTGCGCCTGTCGCTTCCCAGCCGGTGGCACAGGTCGAAGTGCCTGCCGCCGTTGTGTCCTCTCCTGTCGCCTCTGCTGAAACGTCCGTGGTTCCGGTCGCACGCAGCGCCGTGGTCGAGACGCTGAACTCGGCGGGGCGCCGTTCCCGTGAGGTGGCGCTTGATCTGGCCCGACTGGAGCGCGAAGGCTATCTGGTGCCCGCCCAGGCCCGCTCGCAGCTCGCCGAGCAGATGCGCATCATCAAGCGCCCGCTGCTGGCCAATGCGCGTGGCGAGTCGGCCCAGGCGCTCAGCCGACCCAACCTGATCCAGGTGGTCAGCGCGATGCCGGGGGAGGGCAAGACCTTCTTCGCGATCAATCTGGCGATGAGCATCGCGATGGAAGTGGACCTGTCGGTGCTCCTGGTGGATGCCGACGTGCTGCGCCCGTCCGTGCTGGCGCGTTGCGGGATCGAGCCTGCGCGTGGCCTGATGGACGTGCTGCAGTCACCGAGCATCGAGCTGCACGACGTGATGCTGCGCACCAACGTGGCCAAGCTGAGCATCCTGCCCGCGGGCACGGCCAACGCCCAGTCCACCGAACTGCTGGCCAGCGGAGCGATGGAGTCGCTGCTGGACGAGCTGGCGTCCAAGTTCTCGGACCGCATTGTCGTGTTCGATGCACCCCCGCTGATCCCCACCACCGAATCCCGCGTCCTGGCCTCGCGGGTCGGGCAGGTGGTCATGGTGGTCGAAGCAGGCAAGACGACCCATGCGCAAGTCGCGCAGGCGTATGCCGCGGTGGAGCAGTGTCCGGTCGTGCTGTCCGTGCTGAACCGGGCGCGTGGCAACTCAGGCGAGGCCTATGGCTATTACTACGCCACATGAACTGACATGCACAGGCGTGTCGGCAGCCGTGGTGCTGTTGACCAGCCTTGTGCTTCAGGGGGCTGCACAGGCCCAGGCCTGGCGGATCGCTCCGGCCATCAAGGCGACAGCCACCGCCTCCAGCAACGCCGGGATGCAGGCGTCCGGCACGATGGACACGGTCGTGACCATCACTCCCCAGGTGCAGTTGCTCGGCACCGGCCCCGACTACCGCCTGACCGGCACGCTGGCGGCGGACATGGTGGTGTACTTGGGCCGGTCCCGCACCGACCTCTTCCTGCCGCGCGGACAGGTTGTGCTGAACAGCCGCCTCGTGGACCGCCTGTTGTTCGTCGATGCCGAACTCGGCGCAGACACCACGTCGTCCACCCCTTTCGACCTGCTGAGTGACGGTGCCACCTTCTACAACGTCGGCACCACCACCCGTGAGCGTTTCAGCCCCTACATTGACCGCGAACTGTCGCCATCGTCGCGCATCACGGCACGTACCGACCACGTTCTGACCCAGGGCCGCGGCACGTCCACCGTCGCCAACAATGCCGACGCCTATGTGCAGACGCACAGCGCACGCTACGACCTGCGGCCCGAGCCCGCCGGCCTGCGCGGCGAGTGGAACTACCAGAACACCAGTTACAACGACAGCACCGCGGGGGGGCTCACGCTGCAGATCGCCCGCCTGTCCGCGCTCTATGCACCGGATCCGACGCTGACGCTCGGCTTGACCGGTGGCCGCGACGCCGCGAGTTACACCACCAACAACGTCAGCGAAACCCTGCGCGGGGTGTCGGTGCGCTGGGCGCCGTCCGAGCGCACCGTGTTCGATGCGTTGGTCGAAAAGCGGTTCTTCGGCACTGGCTGGGCGGTGAATTTCACGCACCGCTCGCCTTTCATGGCGGTTTCGACCGGGCTCGTGCGTCAGGCGACCACCTACGCGGCTCGCCTCGGCGTGCTGCAGGCCGGCGGCGATGTGGCCACCTTGGTCGATTCCATCCTGCAGACCCGCATCCAGGATCCGGCGCTGCGCCAGCTCGCCGTGCAAGACCTGATTGCCAAGCGCGGTCTGCCCAACACATTGACCGGCCCCGTCGAGCTGTTCTCCCGCACGGTGCAGTTGCAACAGGGCGCCAATGTCACGCTGGCGCTGATCGGTGTGCGCCACACGGTGACGCTGCGTGTGTTCCAGGCCCGCACCGAGGATCTGCGCGGCCCGACCGAGAACAGCGTCATCGGACTGGCCAGCGACGCCACACAGCGGGGCGCCACCCTCGGTCTGACACGCCGCCTGACGCCGGATACCTCGGCCGATCTGACCTTCACGCACACCAAGACCGACGGTCTGGGCCCGAATGTGGCGCTGCATTCGAGCAATTCGATTGTTCGTCTGGGTGCCACGCACAGCCTGTCGCCCCGAACCACGCTGAGCGGCGCTGTGCGCCACCAGACAGGTTCGTCCACGCTCATCGGTGCCAAGGCGACGGAATCTGCCGTGTCCGTCGGCATGCTGCACCGATTCTGACGGTCACACGATGTACGAATCAGCTTTCGGTTTCAGCGGCCCACCGTTCCAGCTCAATCCCGATCCGGCGTTCTACTTCAACAGCCGCGGCCACGGCCGGGCGCTGGCGTACCTCCAATACGGTGTCGCGCAGGGTGAGGGATTCATCGTCATCACGGGCGAGATCGGTGCCGGCAAGACCACGCTGGTGCGCATGCTGCTCGATGGGCTGGACCGGCAGAAGGTGTTACCGGCGCAGATCGTCAGCACGCAACTGGAATCGGGCGAGCTGCTGCAGTCGATCATCACGGCCTTCGGCATCCCGTCGCAGAACAACACCTCCAAGGCGCACCTGATCGCCACGCTCGAAGCCTTCCTGACGGCCCTCGCCGCACAGGGACGCCACGCGCTGCTGGTGGTGGATGAGGCGCAGAACCTGGAGCCGCGTGCGGTCGAAGAGCTGCGCATGCTGTCGAACTTCCAGCTTGGCAACCACTCCCTGCTGCAGAGTTTCCTGGTTGGCCAGCCGGAACTGCGCCGCTTGCTCGAATCGCCGTCGATGGAGCAGCTGCGCCAGCGCGTGACGGCCTCGTGCCACCTCGGGCCGCTGGGTCTGGAGGAGACGAAGGCGTACATCGAACACCGGCTGCGGCGCGTTGGCTGGACCCAGCACCCTGCGTTTGGTCCTGGTGCGTTCGAGAGTCTGTACCAGTGGTCGGGTGGCGTGCCACGTCGGCTCAATCGTCTGGCCAACCGTGTGTTGCTGGCGGCATTTCTGGACGGTGCCGAGGCGGTGTCGGCCGACCTGATCGAACGCACGGCGGGTGAGCTGCGGGCAGAGATCGGGGAGGGTGGGCTGGAAGTGCCGATGCCCGTCGTGGCGGTTGCACCAGAGCCTGTACCTGTCCTGGTCGAGCCAGCACCTGTTGCGGCTGCGCCCGCGTCCGCACCGGCACCTGAGCCAGCCACTGTCCTTTCGCTGGCGCCAGCCGAGGCACCTGTGCTGACGTTCATCGCCGCCCCGCCGCCAGTCGCCGCCGCGGAGCCGGAGCCGGAGCCACCGATCGCCGCCGCGCTGCCTGCACCGGAGGAGGTTGTCGAGGCGGAGTTACCTGCCGAGGTGGATGTCGATATCGAACTCGATGCCCAGTCCCGGGCCGCACTCATGGCGCCCCGCCTGCGTTCGGTGTCGGACGCCGCGGTGAAGGCCGCGCGCGTGCATGCCGCTGGCCGATTGTCGCGGCGGGACAGCCGCGACAAGATTTTCTGCCTGGCCGACAGCACCAGTGCCGCACTGAAGTTCGCTGCACTCGCCCAGGCGATGGCCGAGCAGGGCCGGTCACCGCGCATGATGCTGGTCAGCCTCGGGCCTTTGCCGCGGGTGTGGCCGTGGTCCGGCATGGGGCGTGTGCTGCCGGCGATGGAGATCGGCCTCGATCTGGAATGGTCGGATGCGGATCTGGAGGCGTCGGTGGCCAAGATCACCGAAGGCTTCGGGCACTTCGCCGAGGAATACAAACCGCTGGCCGTGGTCAGCCTGGGATCGAGCGACGCGGTGGTGGCGTGCTGCCTGGCTGCGCAGCAGCGTGGTCTGCCGCTGATCCGTCTCGAAGCGGGTGAGCGCCAGGCGCCGGCCCAGCAGGGGCTGAACGCGACGCTGATCGAGCAGATGTCCGATCTGCTGTGCGTGGCCAGTGCGCCATCGCCGCTGCGTTTTCTGGGCCGCCAGGGGATGTTGCCAGAGCGCATCGCCTGTGTGCCCGACCATCTCAAGACAGATGCCGTGGCCGCGGTGTGGCCGGAAGTGATGACGCCGGACCGTGCTTTCCTGCGCAATGGATTGCCGATGTACCTGGGGCCGACGTGGTCGGTCAATGGCGTGAATGGAACGCCCTATGTGCTGGCCGCCTGCTCGCTCATCGGCCTGCCGGTCGAGCGTGCGCTGGCGGTGGTGCGGGCACTGTCGCAGGTGCGCTGTGATGGCAAGGTGGTCTGGGTGGTCGATGCGCCGACCCAGGCCGTGCTGGTCGAGCTGCTCGCCGCCGATGCGGCACTGGCCGAGCAGGTCGTTGTCGTGCAGGGCGATGGCCCGCGCCGCACCGAGGTGCGGGCACGCATGGATGCGGCCGCGGTGCTGTGCCGGGAAGTGGCGTCGCTGCCGGAACAGATCAGCCTGCTGCATGGGGCCAATGGCGCTGTGCTGGATGCGGGGCACGCACTGGTGGATGTCGCTGGCCTGCTGGACGTGCCATTCGTGGGTCTGGATGGCGCGCAAGGTCAACTCTTGCGTGGCAATGCCCGCGGTGCCGTGCTCGATGTTCGCTTGCTGGACGGTGATGCATTGAACGCGGTGCTGGGCGATGCACGCGCTGCTGCGGTCGATCACCCGGTACTGGCCCAGCCTGCAGTGGCGTCGGGTGCTGCGGCCGGCATTGCCGAGCACCTGCTCGCCTGGATCGATGCCCGCGAACAGGCGGCGATGCGCGCCTGACACGGAAGAGCCGGTCTGCAGGCGCCCGTTTTTGGTCAGCTCAGCAGCGCCTGCGCAAATTCGCGGGCATCGAAGGTCTGCAGGTCTTCGAGCCTCTCGCCCACGCCGATGAAGTAGACCGGCACGACCGGCTTGCCCTTGGCGACCCGCTCGCGTCCCCACAGCGCGATCGCGGCGAGCACACCCCCCTTGGCGGTGCCGTCCAGCTTGGTGACGACCAGCCCCGTCAGCTGGATGGCTTCGTCGAATGCCTTCACTTGGGTCAGTGCGTTCTGCCCGGTATTGCCATCCACGACCAGGATCACCTCGTGTGGCGCACCTTCCATGGACCGGCCGAGCGCACGGCGGATCTTGCGCAGCTCTTCCATCAGGTGCAACTGCGTGGCCAGGCGCCCAGCGGTGTCGGCGATCACGACATCACAGCCACGGGCCTTGCCAGCGGTCACGGCGTCGAAACACACGGCCGCCGGATCGCCGCCTTCCTGGCTGACGATCTCCACGCGGTTGCGGTCCGCCCAGACCGAAAGCTGCTCGCGCGCCGCGGCCCTGAAGGTGTCGGCGGCGGCCAGAAGCACCTTGCAATCCTGCTGGGCGAGGTGGCGGGTCAGCTTGCCGATGCTGGTGGTCTTGCCTGCGCCGTTGACGCCAGCCACCATCACCACGGTTGGCTGGGTGGCTCCGATCTGCAGCGGCGCTTCCAGTGGTTGCAACAACTCGGTCAGCACCTCCATCAGCAGCGCCTTGACGGCGGCAGGGTCGGTGCAGCGGGTGTCCTTGACCCGGCGCTTCAGTTCATCGAGCAAGTGTTGCGTAGCACCGACACCGGCGTCGGCCATGAGCAACGCAGCTTCCAGCTCCTCGTAGAGCGCATCGTCGATGCGGGTGCCGGTGAAGACCTGGGCGATGCTGGAGCCGGTGCGGGCCAGGCCGGATTTGAGCTTGTTCAGCCAGGTGGTGCGGGTGGGGGCAGCTTCGGCGGCTGGTGTGCCTGGCGTCTCCGGTGGCGGAGGCGCGGAAAATAGCTTGCGACGAAGGAAACTGAACATGCGTGTCGGTGGTGACAAAAAACGACCGGCTGGTCGGCTTCGGATTGTAGGCAGCGTGTCGGATACCGCCCGCCCGCTCCGGGGCGGGATGTCTGCATCCCACCACTGAATGGCAGAATCCGCCCGTGCCTACCTCCCCGACCCGACGCGCCCCGCTGCGCAAACCCTCCGCCGACCACGCCGCTGCTGCCACGCCGGGTGAAATACGCCTCATCGGCGGACGCTGGAAGCGCAGCAAGCTGCCGGTGGCCGATCACCCCGGTCTGCGCCCGACCCCAGACCGCGTGCGCGAGACGCTGTTCAACTGGCTCGGGCAGGATCTGGCTGGCTGGAGGGTGCTGGATGCCTTTGCAGGGACCGGCGCGCTGGGTTTCGAAGCTGCGTCGCGGGGCGCGGCCGAGGTACTGCTGCTGGAGCATGACCAGACGCTTGCGCTCCACCTTCAGTCCGCCTGCCGCCGGTTGGACGCCACGGCGGTGCGCGTGGTGCGTGCCGAGGCGCTGGGCTGGATGGCGCGTCGTGAGGTGAGCGATCTGGATCTGGTGTTGCTGGATCCGCCCTTTGGCGCCCACATGTTCGACGCGGCGGTGCGTGCCGCGCTGCCACTGCTCACGCCGGAAGGCTGGCTCTACCTGGAGGCCGACCGTGCGTTCGACGAGGCAGCCTGCGCCGCCTGGGGCTGTCGCCTGCACCGCCAGGGCCGCGCCGGCTTGGTGCATTTCCATTTGCTGCAGCGCAGTGTTGCGCGCATGCCCGACTACACTGGTGCATGACCCTTTGCAGGAGCCCGTCTTGAACTCCGTGACCCAGGATCTCACCGCGATCTATCCCGGCACCTTCGACCCGATGACCCTGGGCCACCAGGACTTGATGCGCCGCGGCAGCCGCCTGTTCAGCCGACTCATTCTGGCGGTCGCGGCTGGCCACCACAAGCGCACCATGTTCAGCGTCGAGGAGCGCCTGGAGATTGCGCAGGAACTGGCCGCGCCGTATCCGAACGTCGAGGTGATCGCCTTCCGCGGCCTGCTGCGCAACTTCGTGATGGAGCACGACGGCAAGGTGGTCGTGCGCGGACTGCGGGCGGTCAGTGATTTCGAATACGAATTCCAGATGGCCGGCATGAACCGCCAGCTCATGCCCGAGGTCGAGACCCTGTTCCTCACGCCCAGCGACCAGTACCAGTTCATCAGCGGCACCTTCGTGCGCGAGATCGCGGTGCTGGGCGGGGATGTGTCGAAGTTCGTTGCCCCGATGGTGCTGACGCGGCTGCAACAGCGCGTCGCGCAGAGCTGAGGGCGCCGCCGTGGCCCTGCTCATCACCAGCGAGTGCATCAACTGCGATGTCTGCGAGCCCGAGTGCCCCAACCAGGCAATCTCGATGGGCGAGGAGTTCTACGTCATCGACCCTGCACGCTGCACCGAGTGCGTCGGCCATTTCGGCGAGCCGCAGTGCGTGCAGGTCTGCCCGGTCGAGTGCATCCCACTTAACCCGGACCACGTCGAATCGCCCGAGCAGTTGCTGGCCAAGTACGAGCGGCTGCAGAAGGCCGCGCTGCCGCGGCTGGTGATCGGTTAAGCCGGGTCTGCCGCTGTCGGCGGCTTCGGTGGACGAGGGGGCTTGGGGCGCTGTGGCCCGGCATGCAGGGTCATCGTGGCCTTGGTCATGTCACCCGCCAGCAGCGTGTCGAGCGCCTCCATCGATCGGTCGATGGACCCCTCGATCGCCTCACGCTCTGCCGCCGGCGGCTTGCGCAGCACGAAGTCTGCCACCTCGGCGCGCACCCCCGGATGCCCGATGCCCAGCCGCAAGCGCCAGAACGCGGGCGAGCCGAGCTGGGCCTGGATGTCCTTCAGCCCGTTGTGGCCGGCAGCACTCCCGCCCTGCTTGAGCTTCATCTGGCCGGGCAGCAGGTCGAGTTCGTCGTGGACCACCAGGATCTCTTCCGGCGCGATCTTGAAGAAGCGCGCCAGCGGGGCCACCGACTTGCCCGACAGGTTCATGTAGGTCATCGGCGTGATGAGCCAGAGGGGACCGTCCGGGCGGTTCACGCGCGCCACCAGACCGTGGTAGGCGCGGTCGGCTTGCAGGTGGGTGCCCAGCTTGCGGGCCACGGTGTCGATCCACCAGAAGCCGGCGTTGTGGCGCGTGGACTCGTATTCAGGGCCCGGATTGCCCAGGCCAACCAGCAGACGGATCATGTTCGATTCCCAGAACGAAAAAACCCCGCCGAGGCGGGGTTTGCAGGGCGAAGCAGCTTACTTCTTGCCCTTCTTGCCCTTGACCGGTGCGGCAACAACCGCTGCCACGATGACTTCCTCGACGATCGCCACCGGGGTGGCAATGATCGGGTTCTTGAAGCCATGGGTCAGCACCACGACGCCATTCGGCAGCGTCAGGTCGTTGACATGCAGCGACTTGCCCAGGGACATGCCGCCCAGGTCCACCGTCAGGAATTCCGGCACTTGCTCGGCCAGGCATTCGATGTGCAGTTCCGACACCACGCGGGTGATGGTGCACTTTTCGAGCGTGACGGCCGGCGAGTTGGCTTCGTTCACGAACTGCAGGGCCACCTTCTTGCGCAGGCGGGTGGTGGCGTCCACGCGCTGGAAGTCGGCGTGCAGCACCAGCGGCTTGAACGGGTGCATCTGCAGGGCGCGCAGCACGACCTTGGTGGTCTCGCCTGCGAGTTCCATCTCCAGCACGGACGAATGGAAAGCTTCCTTCTTCAGTGCGTGGAACATGGCGTTGTGATCGAGTTCGATCTGGGCGGGCGAGGCCGTGCCGCCGTAGACGATGGCGGGTACCTTGCCGGCGATGCGCAGGCGGCGGCTCGCTCCGGTCCCCTGCAGCTCGCGCGTGAATGCGACGAATTTCATGTGATTTCTCCAACAAGAGGAAGGTGCCCGCGACCAGGCACCCGGGGTGATGCAGCTCAGAAGTTGTTGTTCTGTTCTGCGAAGAGGGAGGTCACCGACTCGCCATCGGAGATCCGACGGATGGTTTCGGCGAACAGGAAGGCGACCGACAACTGGCGGATCTTCTTGCAGTCCTTGGCGGGGCCGCTCAGCGGGATCGTGTTGGTGATCACCACTTCGTCGAGCTGCGACTTGCTGATGCGCTCCACGGCCGGGCCGGACAGGATGGGGTGCGTGCAGTAGGCGAACACGCTCTTGGCGCCACGCTCCTTGAGCACCTCGGCCGCCTTCACCAGCGTGCCTGCAGTGTCGATCATGTCGTCCATGATCACGCAGTTGCGCTTGTCGATCTCGCCGATGACGTGCATCACTTCGGACACGTTGGCCTTCGGGCGGCGCTTGTCGATGATGGCGAGATCGCAGTCGAGCTGCTTGGCCAGCGCCCGCGCCCGCACCACACCGCCCACGTCCGGCGACACGACGACGAGGTCGCTGTACCGCTTGCTCTTGAGGTCGGTCAGCAGCACCGGCGAGGCGTAGATGTTGTCCACCGGGATGTCGAAGAAGCCCTGGATCTGGTCGGCGTGCAGGTCCATGGTCAGCACGCGGTTGACACCGGCGGCTTCGAGCATGTTGGCCACGACCTTGGCGCTGATCGGCACGCGCATCGAACGCGGACGGCGGTCCTGGCGGGCGTAGCCGTAGTAGGGGATGACGGCGGTGATGCGGCGGGCCGACGCACGCTTGAGCGCATCGACCATCAGCAGCAACTCCATCAGGTGCTCGTTGGTCGGCGCACAGGTCGGCTGCACCACGAACACATCACGCGCACGCACGTTCTGCTGGATTTCGACCGTCACTTCGCCGTCGGAGAAGTGGCCCACGGATGCCTGACCCAATTCGATGCCCAGATCGGTGGCGATCTCGCGGGCGAGGGTGGGATTGGCGTTGCCGGTGAAAATGACTGTGTTGGAGAGCATGCTCGGTGCCCGCTGGGGACTTTGACGCGCCATCAAGAAACAAGCGCCTCACCGGAGGCCGGCGGGCGCTTGATGGATGGTTTGGCAGGGGAGGAAGGACTCGAACCCTCGCATGTCGGAATCAAAATCCGATGCCTTGACCAACTTGGCGACTCCCCTACACAGGACACTTCACAGCTTGCACCGAGAAGCACCCGAAATCTGTGTTTTCAGTCTGCACACCACGCCAGCAGCGGGTGTCGTGCGAGACCTTTGCAGTGTCTTGCCACCCAACCTGAATCCGGTGTCGCCAAACTCCGAATCTTTGCTTCAAGTGACGCTGAACTGCTTTTTTGCTGAATGTCTTCACAGGCTGCAAATACTGCGCTTCCCGATCCGCTCATTCTGCCAAGCCCGAAATTCTGCTTGAGAATCTCAAGTCCGTCAACAATTTGTGTGCTGTACGCTTCGGCGCCAGCTTGCAAATTGTTTTTTCTGAAGGACTTTGCCTGTGCAAGAAAGACCGCCATTGTGGTGCGAGGAGTATCCCGTGTCAACAGAGGACTCGAAAATATTGCCGCAGTCGGCACAGCCACCGGCGGTTTGAGCACCACATAGCTGGCTGGCGGCAAGTCGATCGGGGTGAGTTGCTCGCCGATGCCTTCGACCCAGGCGTTGTGGCCGCCGACGAAGAACGGCACGTCCGCCCCCAGTTGCAAGCCGAGTTCGAGCAGGCGCGTGCGCGGCCAGTGCAGGCCCCACAGCCGGTTCAGCGCGATCAGCGTGGTGGCCGCGTCGGAGCTGCCGCCGCCCAGGCCGGCGCCCCACGGCACCTGCTTGTCGATGGCGATGTGCGCACCGTGCGAGGTGCCGCTGGCGGCTTGCATCAGGCGTGCCGCGCGGGTGCAGAGATCGTCTGCGGGCAGGGCAGGGCCGAGGTCTTCCCGGCTGATCCTGCCGTCGGCGCGGCGCTCGACGTGCAGCGTGTCGCACCAGTCGATCAGCGTGAAGACCGATTGCAGCAGGTGGTAGCCGTCCGGGCGGCGGCCGACCACGTGCAGGAACAGGTTGAGCTTGGCCGGGGCAGGCAGGTCGTACAGGGCGGACAGGGACATGCGGGTACGCGGATTCAGGGGGTGTCGAGCTTGATGCGCACGGTCAGTGTGGGCGCGGGCAGGCGCCGCTGGGCGACGATCACGCCGCCGCTGGCACGGCCGGTCTGCACGGTCCATCCGAGCTGACGGAAACCGGCTTCCGCGCCGACGCCATCCGCCGCGGTCAGCGGTCGGCTCGGCAGCGCACTCCACGGCCGACCGGCCATCCAGTCGAACAGCGCCGCCAGCGGCACCGCTTCGCCCAGCATTTCCTCGGCGAGCGCATCGAGGCTGTCGAAACGGCGGTCGCCGTCGGCGCTCTGCCACAGCACCGATCCCGGCTGCCAGACCGCGCGGCCCACCTGCGTGCCAATCGGGCTGATGAGCGCGAGCTGGCCGCGGTTATCGGTGCCCTGCAGGTCGAAGCCGGCGGTGAAGGAGCGCGCATCGTCGCCCTCGACCTTCACCGCCAGCCGGCCCGCGTAGCTGCGCGCGAGCGGATCGGGTGCGGCGGTGGGCGGAGCGACCGTGGCGCAGCCGGCCAGCACGGCCAGCGTCAGCGCCGACAACCACAGCGTGCGCCGCCTCACAGCCCTGCCTTCAGCCGCTTGAGTGTCTCGGCCAGCACCTCGTTGCCTGCGTCCCGGCCTTGCGCTTCACGCCAGACCTTGCGCGCCTCGTCCTGCTGGCCCATCGACCACAGCACTTCGCCGAGGTGCGCCCCGATTTCCACGTCAGGCCGCTGCCGGTAGGCATTGCCCAGCAAGCGGGCGGCGTCGGGCAGCCGGCCCAGGCGGAACTCGATCCAGCCCAGGCTGTCGGTGATGAAGGGGTCGCCCGGCGTGAACGACAGCGCCTTCTCGATCAGCGTGCGCGCTTCGGGCAGGCGCACATTGCGATCCGCCAGGCTGTAGCCGAGGGCGTTGTAGGCGTGTTGCTGGTCCGGCTTGAGCTGGATGACACGCTGCAGCAGTGTCTCCATCTCGTCGAAGTGCAGCAGTTTTTCGGCCAGCAGTGCCTGTTCGTAGAGCAGGTCGGTGTCGTCTGGGATCTGCGCGTTGGCCTGCGTGAGCAGCGTGTATGCGGCGGTCCATTCCTTGGCGTCGCGCAGGAGCTGGGCTTCGGCCATGAAGCGGGTGCGCTTGTCCTCCGGGGTGGCGGTCGGCATCTGCTGGAGGAGGGCGCGGGCTTGCGGCAACTGTCCCTGGCGCATCAGCAGCGACGCCCGCCGCTGCACCACGCTGGCGCTGTCCGACTGTCCGGACAGGCTGGCCAGCTTTTCCAGCCAACCCAGTGCGCCGGGATAGTCCTTGAGCTGCTCGGCCACCTGCGACAGCATCAGGTAAGCCTGCCCCAGTTCCTGGTTGTTGCTGCGCTGCAGGGCGAGTTGGGCTTGATCGTCCGGCTTGTCGGACATCTCGTCGTCCTCGCCAGTGCTGGCGATCGGTGGCGTCAGTACCTGCACTTGCGCAGCTTCCTTGCGTGCGAGAAAGCGCAGCAACGAGGTCTTGGCACCTGCCGGCTGGCCCAGTTCGATCTGTAGCGCCCCTTGCATGAGCCAACCAGTGGCCAGTTCAGGCTCGCCCGCAGTGAGCTTGCCGACCTCGGCCAGCGCCTCGCCGTAGCGTTGCGCGGTCGTGAGTCGGCGGACATAAGCGGCGCGCACGCCACCGGCCGATTTCGTCGTCGCCAGGTAATCGGTGACGAAAACCTCGGCCTGCGGTGTGTCCTTCATCAACTCCAGTGCGAGCAGCGCGGTAGGCTGGTGGCTGCGGTCGGCGGCGTGGGCTTCGCGCACCAGGGCGAGCGCACGTTCGCGGTTGCCCGCGGTGAGCCAGGCGCCAGCCGAGGCGGTCAGCGCCGCGAGCTGGGTTGCCGGTTTGCTGCGCCAGGGCTTGAGCACCTCGTCGATGGCCTGCGCCGCTTCTTCGGGCTTCTCGCCGCTGAGCACCAGCCGAGGCAGGCTCGCGATGGCGCCGACGCGCTCTTCCGTTGGGGTCAGGTCAATGAAGGCATTGAGCGGCTCGCGGGCTTCCTGGTGGCGGCCGAGCGCCATCAGCATCTGGGTCTCGATCTCGGCGGCTTCGCGCGATTTCGGCGCGCTCTGGCGCCACGTCTTCAGCGCAGCCAGGGCCTGCTCGCCCGCGCGGGCGCCGATGGCGATGTCCACGGCGCGCCGGAACAGGGCATCCTCCCGGCTGCGCTTGGCGGCTTCGAGCATCACCTGGAAAGCGAGGCCGGCATCGCCCTGGCGCAGCTCCAGCTCGCTGACGAGCAGTTGGTAGAACAGTACACCGTCCATCGCCGAGCGGCTGATCACGGGCGACTTGGCGGCGGGCGGAGCCGTGGCGGTCTGCGCTGACCCGAGCGCGGGGGTCAGTCCGAGGGCGACCAGCCATGCGAGCCACCGCCGGACAGGTGGACGGGCAGACCGGCTTCGGACCGCTCGGGAAGGGCGTGCGGCAAGGTGCAGTGGCATCGAGGTGGACTCCGTGGTGCAGGCCATTCTAGGCGGGCGGCGATTGGGTGATTCTGTGCTCCGATAATGCCAACATGCCTGAATTGCCCGAAGTCGAAGTCACCCGCCTGAGCCTGACGCACCGCATCGAGGGCGCGCGTGTCCGCGCAGCTCGCCTGGGCAAACCGCTGCGCTGGCCGCTGGGAGTCGCGCCCGACAGTCTGGTGGGCCACGTCGTCGGGCCGCTGGTGCGCCGGGGCAAATACCTGTGGATGCCGCTGGGCACGGGTGGCTTGCTGCTGCACCTGGGCATGTCCGGTTCGCTGCGGTTCGAGTCCACCTTGCCGCCGCCCGGTCCGCATGACCATTTCGAGCTGGAGACGGACCACGGCACGCTGCGGCTGAACGACCCGCGCCGCTTTGGCGCCGTGGTCTGGTCGGACGGGCTGGACTGCGCGCCGGCCGCGACGCTGCTGGCGCGGCTGGGCGTCGAGCCATTGGAGCGGGCGTTCTCGGCCTCGGTGCTGCACGAAGGCTTGCGCGGGCGGCGCGTGGCCATCAAGCAGGCGCTGCTGGCGGGCACCGTGGTGGTGGGTGTGGGCAACATTTACTGCTCCGAGGCGCTGTTCGAGGCGGGCATCGATCCCGAGACCCCCGCGCAGCAGCTCGACCCCGCCCAGTGCGAGCGGCTGGTCACGGCGGTGCAGGACGTGCTGCGCCGCGCCTTGAATGCCGGTGGCTCGACGCTGCGCAATTTCCGCGATGCCCACGGCATGGGCGGTGCCTTCCAGTCGATGGCGCGCGTGTACGACCGCGCCGGCCAGCCCTGCCTGCGCTGCGCCACGCCGATTCGCCGCACCGTGCAAGGGCAACGGGCGACCTACTTCTGTCCAGTCTGCCAGCGTCGCTGAGACAGGCGCTGCGCTACCATGCCCACTGACTTCCCAGCGGACGCAAGCACCGGCACAGCGATGAGCGAGCACTCCCACGATCTGACCAGCACCATGCCGACCCCGGTCGAATCCGTTCTCGCCGAAGCGAGCAGTGATTCGGTCCAGGAGCCGTTTGTCCGCAGTCTCGATGCGCTGGGCGTCTGGCGCGTCACGCTGGAAGAGCGGGTCCGCGATCTGGTGCGTTTCCTGCGCGAGCAGAGCCTGCTGGATGAGGGCGCCGGCGACCTGCTCGACTCGCTGCGCCAGCGGCTGGCCGGCGAGAAGCTGGTGGTGGCCTTTGTCGCCGAGTTCTCGCGCGGCAAGTCCGAGCTGATCAACGCGATCTTCTTCGCCGACGCCGGTCGCCGCATCATGCCGGCCTCGCCGGGGCGCACGACGATGTGCCCGGTCGAGCTGGGCTGGGATCCCGAAGATCCGCCGGGCCTGTCGCTGCTGCCGATCGAGACGCGGCTGGACGGCGCTTCGCTGGCCGAGCTGCGCGGGCAGCCACGGGCCTGGCGCCGTGAACCCATCGACGTGTCCGATCCCGCGTCGTTCGCCAACGCGCTCAACGCGGTCAAGGGCATCCGTGCCGCTACCGTGGACGAGGCCCGCCAGCTCGGTTTCTGGGACGACGAACACCCCGCCGACAACCCGCCCATGCTCGACGACGGGCGGGTCGAGATTCCGCTGTGGCGCCACGCGGTCATCAACGTGCCGCACCCGCTGCTCAAGCGCGGGCTGGTCGTGCTCGACACCCCTGGCCTGAACGCGATCGGCGCAGAGCCGGAGCTGACCGTTGGGCTGCTGCCGAGCGCGCACGTCGTCGTCTTCGTGCTGGGCGCGGACACAGGCGTCACCAAATCCGACCTCGAAATCTGGCGCGACCACCTCGCCTCGCAGGCGCTGACACGCTACGTGGTGCTGAACAAGATCGATGCGCTGGTCGATCCGCTGTCGTCTACCGAAGAGAACGAGGCGCAGATCACCCAGCAGTGTGTCCAGGTGGCGCGCACGCTGGACATGCCGATGGCGCGGGTGTTTCCGATCTCCGCCCGGCAGGCGCTGGAGGCACGGGTCGAGGGCAATCCCCGGCTGCTCGCCGACAGCCGCCTGCTGGCGCTGGAGCAGGCGCTGGCGCAGCAGTTGCTGCCGCAGCGCCGCGCCGTGTTCGAGCAGCTCACGCTGGAGGCGCTGGCGGTGGTGCAGCAACAGACCTCGCGCAACCTCACCGACCTGCGCTGCCACCTCTCCGAGCAGTTGCACGAATTGCGCGGCCTGCGCGGCAGAAGCAGTGGCAAGGTGACGCTGATGCTGCAGCGGGTAGGGGCCGAGACGGTCGAATTCGAGCAATGCACGACCCAGATCCAGGCACTGCGCACAGTGCATTCGCGCACGCTGCGCAATGTGCTGAACGGCCTGTCCGGCGAGCCGCTGCGCACGCTGGTGGACGGGATGGTCCGCTCGATCCGCGAGTCCTTCCTCAGGCTTGGCGCGCGGCGTTCGTTCGTGCAGCTCTTCGCTGATCTGCGCGTGACGCTCGATGCAGCGCAGAAGGAGGCGCAGGACTTGCGCGACCTGCTCGCCGGCTCGTTTGCCAAGCTCAATGCCGAATACGGCTTCTCGCTGGCCACGCCGTCGGCGCCGGAGCTGTCGCGCTTCCGCGATGACCTGGCGCTGATCGAGCGCAACTACGTGCAGTACCTCGGACTGAGCCAGGCGATGCGGCTGGCGCAACCCCGGTTCCTGGAGCAGTTCCGCCGCATGCTGATGTCGCGGCTGCGGGTGGTGTTCGAGAGCGCGGCCAGCGAGATCGAGCTGTGGAGCCGCACCACCTCGGCGCAGGTCGATGCCCAGTTGCGCGAACGTCGCAAGGCGTTCAAGCGGCGGCGCGAGTCGCTGGAGCGCATCCGCACGGCGGCCAGCGACCTCGAAGCGCGGCTGCTGGAGATCGAGGCGCAGGACCAGCGGCTGGCGTCGATCGAGGTGCGACTGCACGCGCTGTTCGAGCGCAGCCGCCGTGCCGCGACCCGCCACGAGATGGGCCTGGCCAGCGATTTCGGCACCTTCCAGTCGTCCATGCCGAGCGCCTTGCCCGCGTCCGCCGCCGCGTCGGCATGAGCCAGCTCGCTGACGCGCTGGTGGCCTGGCAGCGCACCCACGGCCGCCACGCGCTGCCGTGGCAGAACACCCGCGATCCTTACCGCGTGTGGCTGTCGGAAATCATGCTGCAGCAGACACAGGTCGCTGCGGTGCTGCGTTACTACGACCGCTTTCTGGCGCGTTTCCCCGATGTCGCCGCGCTGGCCGCGGCGCCGCTGGACGACGTGCTGGCGCTGTGGAGCGGGCTGGGTTACTACAGCCGCGCCCGCAATCTGCACCGCTGCGCGCAGACCGTGGTGTCGGCGCACGGCGGCGTGTTTCCGCCGAGTGCCGCGGTGCTGGCCGAACTGCCGGGCATCGGGCGTTCGACCGCAGCCGCCGTG
>JBEEMX010000016.1:0-16987 GCA_041192465.1 Pseudomonadota bacterium
TCATCGGCGCAGCGTGCCAGCGCGGCTACCGAATTGCAAGCAATGAAATCCCGCGAAAAACCCGACCGGCTCAGCTCAACGCAAGGTGGCCGGGCCGTAGCAGGCTTCGACCTGGGTCTGGGTGTTGTCGGCATCGGTCATGAAGGCCATGCCGATCAGGGTACCGGGAACTTCCCCGAACGCCGCGAGGAAGTCGGCCTGGGCGTCACGCTCGTAGTGCCGCCAGTGGCGCAGGCGTGTCGGGCCGGATTCGACGACGATCTTGCGGATGCGGTCGGAGCGGCCGTTGGTGATGATGGTGCCGATGGGGGCACTCGCATCCCAGACATACATCAGCGTGGCATAAGGTGGCGCCTCGCCAGTGAGGGTGTGGGCGAGTTCGAACAGCATCTGGTTGCGCGCCGACAGGCGGGAGGTGTCGCCGTCAAAGGCCAGTACCAGGCTGGCCGAGGCATCGTCGCGTTCGACATCTGCCACCGTGGCGTCGGGGCTGAGCGTATCGACCCACCAGGAGAACTGCAAGCTGCGCCACGCAGCAGGCTCCAGCCGCAGGATCCGGCGCCAGAGGCTGGCCGAGCGGTTGGCTTTCGCCTGTGTACACCGCTGGCCGGCACGGACGGCGGGCGTGTACTCGGTGGCACGCTTGCCGGGCAGGCGCTGGGCCGACCAGACCTCGGCAGTCGATGTTTCTGCATCTGGAAGCACCGGCACTGCAGTAGCGCACCCCACCAGCCACACCATGGCCAAGCCTGCCACGGCCATGCCACCGAGTTGGTTCACCAGAATGCGAATCGGCAACATGCGTGGCCTGCCGGTAGAAAAAGCGGTTATGTAGGGTGGTGGCGCAGAGGGTCTTCCATAAAAAAAGCCACCCGAAGGTGGCTTTTCCGACTTGAGAGCACAACACCTGCTTGCGCAGGCATCAGGATCAGAAGGCGTGGATCACGCCGAAGTCGTAGGCGTTCTTTTCCGTGCCAGACGCGGTCGTGTTGACGCGGCTGAAGTCGGTGTACAGCTGGGTACGCTTCGACAGATCGTGGCGATAGCCCACCGACGACTTCTTCACAGCGGCAGCCGTGCCAACCTTTTCCTGGGCATAACCAGCCAGGAACTTGCCAGCAGTACCAACATTGACGGTCGCACCGATCAGGGCTTGCTTGACCTTCAGGCTGGTCGTGGTGGTACCGTCGCCGATGGCCACAGCCAGCTTGGCCGGACCGAAGACGTAGGACACGCCAGCGGTCATCAGCTTGTCGTTGACGTTGCCCGGATTTTCGTAGCTGGCAGCCACCAGCAGGGGGCCGGCAGCGTACTGAACCGCCATCGTGTACGGACGCGCAACGCTGCCCGATTCTTGCTCTTCGATGTCAGCAGCGACCTTCAGGCCACCGAAGGTGCCGTCGTAGCGAATCGAATTGCCGCCACCGCCGCCCAGACCAGCGGCAGCGCCGGTGGTCAGGGTGCCGCGACGCGCGCCGGTGCGCAGCGTGGCGATCGAGCCAGTCAGGCTGTTGTTGCGCAGACCGCCAACGGAGTCACCGCCGAACGGGTCGAAAGCGTTCTGAGCCAGGATGAACGCAGCGGTGTACTGGCGACCCAGGTTGACGGTGCCGAATGCGCCACCCAGACCGACGGTCGAGTAGCCATTCCACATGCGGTCGCCACCTTGGATGCCGGTGTCAGGGCTGAAACGGTGTTCGAAGCCGAACAGGGCCTTCATGCCGCCGCCCAGGTCTTCCACGCCGCGCAGGCCGACACGGCTGCCCGAACCGTCCATGACTTGCTTGTCGGTGGTGCCAGCAGGCTTGCCGACGCCCAGGTCAACCTTGCCGTACAGCGTGACCGACGATTGAGCCGAAGCGGCACCAGCGAATGCGCCCAGAACGGCGAGAGCGAGCAGAGACTTCTTCATGCAAATATCTCCTAGGTTGAACTAGAGGGTCCTGCAGCGCGAGGTGTCGTCTCACGACACTGCCCGGACAGGCCGACCTCCTCAGCGGAAGCTGCCACTATTGCACCAGACCGGTTCGACCATTGCCAAGCGGGACTTCGTGAATAGGCACATTGCGTTGTCAGGGTGCAACAAGGCGTCGGATCTCCGGTCCAATCTGACACATCGATGTCGCTTGCCAGGCCACAGCGACTGCGACGGGGTTGATCTGGCTCGGCATGCAGCGGCACGGCGAGCGCCTAAACTGCTTCACCATGAGAACGTTCACGCCGATTGATCGCCTGCTGTCCGTGGCCGACCAGAGCCTGCGCACCATCTGGGGGCACCACCACGCCCAGCGCCCGGTCCCGCGCCCCGAGTCTCCCGCGGGCGATCCACTGCCCGAACTCGACGCGGCGGAGAAGCGCCTGTCAGGTGCGCTGATCCGGGTGGACCATGTCGGCGAGGTGTGCGCGCAGGCGCTGTACACGGCACAGGCCCTGGCCACCCGGGACGGGCCATTGCGTGCCCACCTCGAAGCCGCATCGCAGGAAGAAACCGACCACCTGGCCTGGACCGAACAGCGCCTGCGCGAACTCGGCGCCCGGCCGTCGCTGCTCAATCCGCTCTGGTATGCCGGTGCCTTCGCCATCGGCACCTTCGCTGCGCGACTGGGAGACCGCGCGAGCCTCGGTTTTGTCATCGAGACGGAGCGTCAGGTGGAGGAACACCTCGACAGCCACCTGGCGCGTCTGCCCGCTGGCGATCTCGCCTCACGCGCCATCGTCACGCAGATGCGTGACGACGAGATCCGGCACGCAGAAGCCGCCCAGCAGGCCGGCGGCGTTCGCCCGCCGCTGCCGGTGCGTTGGTTGATGCGCGCGGTCGCCAGGGTCATGACGACCACGGCACACCGGATCTGAGCCGACGCTCCCCGTTCAGACGGCCGTATCCACCACCTCGACCTGCAACTCGATTTCGGCCGTCTTCGCCAGCATCGCCGTGGCGGAGCAGTACTTGTCATACGACATCTGCACCGCCCGCCGCACAGCAGGCTCCGACAGCTTCACGCCACTGACAATGAACTGCATCACGATGCGGGTGAACACCTTTGGCTCGGTCTCTGCTCGGTCGGCATGGACCTTGACCTGGCAACCCTGCACCTTGTGGCGCCCGCGCTGCAGGATCAGCACCACGTCGTACGCCGTGCAGGCGCCGGCCCCCGCGAGCAGCGTTTCCATCGGCCTCGGGGCAAGATTGCGGCCGCCACCCTCGGGCGCGCCGTCCATCATCAGCAGGTGCCCGCTGCCGGTTTCAGCCGAAAACGCCATGCCGGAAGCCGGCATCCAATTGATTGTGCAATCCATGATGCGTCGGAATCAGAAGAACAAGCCGGGATTGTGACTTGCTGACACCGAATTGACCCCAGCGCCTTCGTTGCGTCGCAGCATTCGGTTTGGTACACTTTCCAACAAGCAATTGGGACTGCCCCCTAGAACTTTTCCAACATCAGGCACTCCCAAGCAACGGTTGTCTCCTCCACCCTCCTCCATAGGTGGATTGAGCCCGAGGTGAAAACCTCGGGCTTTTTTTCGTCGCCACGACCGTCTTCAGCCCTGAAAACCACGATGTCCTCCGAGCGCCAGACCCTGCTGACCAGCTACCTCCAACGCATCCTGACCGCCAAGGTCTACGACGTGGCGCGCGAGACCGAGCTGGACCCCGCCCGCAGCCTCTCGGCGCGCCTGGGCAACCAGATCCTGCTCAAGCGCGAGGACAACCAGCCCGTGTTCAGCTTCAAGTTGCGTGGGGCCTACAACAAGATGGCGCACCTCACCGCGGAGCAGCTCGCCCGCGGCGTCATCTGCGCCTCCGCTGGCAACCATGCACAAGGTGTGGCGTTGAGCAGCAAGCGCCTGGGCTGCCGTGCAGTGATCGTGATGCCGGAGACGACGCCGCAGGTGAAAGTGGATGCCGTGCGGGCGCTCGGCGGCGAGGTGGTGCTGGTCGGCGAGAGCTACAACGACGCCTATGACCATGCCATGAAGATCGGTGCAGCCGAGGGCCTGACCTTCGTCCACCCGTTCGATGACCCGCATGTCATCGCCGGCCAGGGCACGATCGGCATGGAGATCCTGCGCCAGCACCAGGGGCCGATCGACGCGGTGTTCGTCGCCATCGGCGGTGGTGGGCTGATTTCGGGTGTGGCCGCCTACCTCAAGGCCGTGCGGCCGGAGATCAAGGTCATCGGCGTGCAGACGGTCGATTCGGACGCGATGCTGCAATCCGTGCGGGCCGGCCACCGGGTGCGCCTGAACGATGTCGGGCTGTTCGCCGATGGAACAGCCGTGAAGTTCGTCGGCGAAGAAACTTTCCGCATCGCCCGCGAACTGGTGGACGAGTTCATCGTGGTGGACACCGACGCGGTCTGTGCCGCGATGAAGGACGTGTTCCAGGACACGCGCGCGATCCTGGAACCGTCGGGCGCGCTGTCGGTCGCGGCGGTGAAGCAGTACGTGGCCCGGGAAGGCTGCACGGGCAAGACCTTCATCGCGATCACCTGCGGCGCCAACATGAACTTCGACCGCCTGCGTTTCGTCGCCGAACGGGCTGACGTAGGCGAGGAACGCGAGGCACTGTTCGCCGTGACGATCCCGGAGGAGCGTGGCTCGTTCAAGCGTTTCTGCGCGCTGATCGGCCCGCGCAGCGTCACCGAGTTCAACTACCGCATCAGCGGTGAGCGGCACGCCCACATCTTCGTGGGACTCAGCACGCGCACGCGTGGCGAATCGGCCGAGATCGGCGCGCTGTTCGCCACCCAGGGCTTCGCCGCGCTCGACCTGACCCACGACGAGCTGGCCGGAGCGCACCTGCGGCACCTCGTCGGTGGTCGCTCGGACCTGGCGGTGAACGAGCGGCTGTTCCGCTTCGTCTTCCCCGAGCGGCCGGGCGCGCTGATGCGTTTCCTGTCGAGCATGCACCCGGACTGGAACATCAGCCTGTTCCACTACCGCAACCAGGGCGCCGACTTCGGCCGCATCCTCGTGGGCATCCAGGTACCCGATTCCGACGAAGCGGCATTCCAGCAGTTCCTCGACACGCTGGCCTATCCCTGCGTCGAAGAAACGGACAACCCGGTCTACCGGCTCTTCCTGCGCTGAAACGGCCGCCGGTGTGCCGGGCTTGTGCGCCGGATTTCACTGAATCCCCGCCAAGCCGTCCCGGTCGCGCGAGAGGGTACGCGCACAATCTCCGGCCATGCGCCCTGACTCCACGCCCCTGATTCCACCGACGGCCCACCCCGCCTTGCAGGAGGCACTGCAGTTCAAGCTGCGGCGCCGGGTCAGCACGGCGGGGCACCTGGGCGAGCTGCTGCCACTGGCGATGCGCATCGGTCTGCTGCAGAACGCGCTGCGCCCGCGACTGCGCCAGCCGCAGCTGCTGCTGTTCGTCGGGGACCACGGCATCGCGGTCGATCTCAATCCGCCGCAGCACCTCAGCACCACCTCGCAGGTCCACGACGTGCTGGAGAACCGGGTGCCCTTGCCGCTCTTCGCGCACCAGCAGGGCCTGAGCGTGAGCGTGGTCGATGCCGGTCTGGCAACGCCTTTGCCGGTCGGCCTGGGCGTGATCTCCCGCAAGATCGCCCATGGCACACGCAACTGCCGCCTGACCGCCGCGATGTCGCTCGACCAGGTGAACTCCGCCATCCGCGCCGGCATGGAGATCGCGCAGGCGCTGCCGGGGAACGTGCTGGGCTGTGCCGGGCTAGGGGTCGGCGCACGCGAGTCGGCGGCACTGGTCATCGCACGGGTCACCGGGCGTCCGTTGCATGACCTCGTCTATGCAGGACCGCGCATGGGCCGCGAGGAACTGGAGCACACGATGGCTGTGCTCCAGACTGCCCTGAACCGGCATGGCCCGATCGAGGATCCCGTGCAGGCGCTGGCCACCTTTGGCGGTTTCGAGATGGCGATGATGGTGGGCGCCATGCTCAAGGCAGCCGAGCAGCGGCATCTGATCCTCGTGGACGGGTTGCCCGCGTGCGCGGCCTTGCTCATCGCCACCCACATCGCCGGACCGGTGATCGACTACTGCCTGTTCTGCCGCAGCACGGACCACCACGGCCTCGACACCGTGCTGGCCGGCTTCAAGAGCACCGCACTGCTCGCACTCGGGCTGGAGAGCCTGGACGGCACCGGCATTGCCTTGAGCTGGCCGCTGGTGCGGGCCGCGGCAGCCTTGCTGACCGATGTGGTCGATCCGGTGGAGCCGCTGCCGCCAAGCGGCGAGCCCGAACAGACCACGCCGTCCGACGACATGGCCCGCGAGTTCATCCGCATGCCATGAAGGCCGTGCGTCAGCGGGCCTGGTTCGGATCGACCACGCCACCGGTGACGCTACCGGCCTGGTCGGCGAGCGGATCCTGCTGGAGCGGCGGTTGCATCTGAGGCTGCATGGGCGGCGGCATCTGGATCTGCCCTGGTGCGATCAATTGTCCAGGCCGCACGGGCAGTCCCGTCACGGCAGGCCCCGCTGCTGGCAGTGTGCCGGTGGCGGGCGGCGGCAGTTGCGGCAGATCGAGCGTGAGCTGCGCCGCTGCGCCGGCCGGACCGAGGCTCACGCCCTTGGCCGTCACGCCCTGCAGCACCCACTGGCCATCGACCGACGCCCCCAGCCGCACGACACGGGCCGGCTGGTCATCGACCGACAGCACCGCCCAGCTCGGGCCCGCGCCCGTCGAGGCCACGGCGCCGACAAGCTTGAAGCGCGCCGCAGCGGCTGGCGGTGGTGCCGCAGCGTCGCCCACCGGCGCCACGGCGCCCAGCAGGCGCAGCACATCGCCCCGCACCGCCTGGTCGATCGCCACGGTCTGCACCTGGGTCGGCACCGCGCCGGGGCGCGCGAACAGGCGCAAGCCCCAGAACACCAGACTGCCCGCGAGAGCCGCCCACACCAACCATGCTGTCCAACGTGCTGCCATGGGGGCGGATTATGATCGACGGCCCCGCTGCTCTCAGTGCCCTTCGGATCCCACATTCATGAAATCCTTGCGACACGCCGCCCAGCGCGGCTTCACCCTCATCGAGCTGATGGTGGTGCTGGTGATCATCGGCGTGCTGGCGTCCCTGATCGTGCCGAGCGTGCTCGACCGGGTGGACGAGGCCAAGGTCACTGCCGCCCGCACCGATGTCAACAGCCTGATGGAAGCCCTGAAACGCTACCGGCTCGACAACCAGCGTTACCCGACCAGCGAACAAGGTCTGCAGGCACTGGTCGCCAAGCCGGCCACCGGCCCGATCCCGCCGAACTGGAAACCCACGCTGGACAAGCTGCCCAATGACCCCTGGGGACGTGCGTACCAGTTTGCCAATCCTGGCGTGAAAGGCCCGATCGACGTGTTCAGCTACGGCGCAGACGGACAGGCCGGCGGCGAGGGCAAGGACGCGGACGTCGGATCCTGGCAGTGACCCGGTGAACCAACCGGTGCTGCGCGCCCGCGGATTCACCCTGCTGGAGCTGATGGTGGTGGTCGCCATCATCGCGCTGGCCAGTGCGGCTGTGACGCTGGCCCTGCCGGACACGGCCAGCACGCGGCTGGAACGCGAGGCCACCCGCTTGATCGCCATCCTCGAAACCGCGCGGGTCCAGGCGCGCTCGCTCGGCACACCCGTCCGCTGGATCCCCGGCCGGCCACGCCAAACTGCCAACGACAGCCCCGACCAACCCGCCCCGGACTTCCACTTCACCGGCCTGCCCGAGGGCAACGGCCTGCCCGAACGCTGGTCCGACACCGAACTGGCCGGCAAGATCGGCGTGGTGCTGCCGGCGGGACAGAACGGCCTGGTGCTCGGCCCCGAGCCGGTGATTCCGCCGCAGACCCTGACCCTGCAGCTCGACGACAAGCGCCTGCGCCTGTCCACCGATGGCTTGAGCGCCTTCGCGGTGATTGCCGATGCCCCCGCACCGCAGTGACACGGGCCAGCGGGGCCTGACGCTGATCGAGGTGCTGGTCGCGCTGGCGATCGTCGCCATCACGCTGGCGGCCGGCATCAAGGCCGCCGGCGCGCTGACGGGCAACACCCAGCGGCTGGCCGACACGCTGGCTGGTCAATGGTGTGCCGACAACTACCTCACCCGGCTGCGGCTGGAGCGGCAGTTGCCACCGGTCGGTGACAGCGAATTCAGCTGCGAACAGGTCGGCCAGACCTACCTGGGCCGCGTGGCGGTCCGACCGACACCGAACCCGCTCTTCCGCCGCATCGACGTCCACATGCTCGACCCCGAAGGCCAGCACCTGCTGCTCTACACCACCGTGATGTCCCGTCTCTGAGTCGCCCAGCTTCGATGCGCACGCACCAGTCCGTCACTCCCTCCCGCCCCGCCCGCTTCGGAGGCTTCACCCTGATCGAGGTGATGGTGGCGCTGTTCATCCTGGCGCTGATGTCGGCCATGGCGTGGCAGGGCGTGGACGCCATCGCCCGCAGCCGCGAATCCACCCAGGTGCGCATGGACCGGCTGCTGCGCCTGCAGACGGTGCTCGCCCAGTGGGAAGCCGACGTGCACGAGGTGATCGACACCCAGGTGGTGCCGGGGTTGAACTTCGACGGCGCGACGCTGCGCCTCACGCGCCGCCAGCCCGAGGGCGTGCAGGTGGTGGCCTGGACCCTGCGCAGCGGCACCCTGTACCGCTGGAGCGCCCCCACCTCGAACGCACTCGACACGCTGCAGGATGGCTGGATGCGCAGCTACCAGCTGCTCGGCAACGAACCCGGCACGCTGGCCATGCTGGAGAACATCGCGCAGTGGCAGCTCTTCGTCTTCCTGACCAGCAGCAACGGCTGGAGCAATGCCCAGTCCAGCGGCGACGTCGCCCAGGCGCCACCCGCGCCGGTCGATCCGCCGCCGCCGGAGCCGGGTGCGTCCGGCCCTGGCAACGACAACGGCAACGGTGTGGTCAGCGTCGCGCCGCCGGTCGCGGTCAACCACGATGCATTGCCCGATGGGCTGCGCATGGTGATCGGCTTCGCCCCAGGTGGGGCGGCCGACGGCACGCTGACCCGCGAGGTGAGGCTGATCCACCCATGACGCGGCCTGCAACCTCACGGCGCCAGCGCGGCGCCGCCCTGCTCACCGCGATGCTCATCGTCACCGTCGTGGCGACACTCGCCTCCGGCATGGTCTGGCAACAGTGGCGCGCATTGCAGGTGGAGGCGGCCGAGCGGGCGCAGACCCAGTCGCAATGGGTGCTGCAGGGCGCGCTCGACTGGACCCGCATGATCCTGCGCGAGGACGCCCGCGAAGGCGGCGCCGACCACCTCGGCGAGCCGTGGGCCGCCCCGCTGGCCGAGGCCCGGCTGTCCACCTTCCTCGCCGCCGACACATCGATGGCCGGGGACGCACCGGACGCTTTCCTGTCCGGCCGCATCGAGGACGCCCAGTCGCGCTACAACCTGCGCAACCTCATCCAGCAGGGCAAGGTCAGCCGCAGCGAGCTGCAGACGCTGGAGCGGCTGTGCGGCTTCCTCGGCCTGAACGGCGACGTGGCACCGCGGCTGGCCGAGGCACTGCGCCGCGCCACGCCAGGCAGCGCCACCGAAGCCGCCCCGGACTCCGGCGGCAGCGCCACCGCCGCGACCCTGCCCCTCATGCCCACCTCGGTCGAGGACCTCGGCTGGCTGGGGCTGGACGCCGCCACGGTCCTGCGCCTCAAACCCTACGTCGTGCTGCTGCCACGCGAAACGCCCGTCAACCTGAACACCGCGCCGAAGGAGGTCATCGCTGCGGTGCTGCCCGGCATCGACCTGGCGAGCGCCGAACGGCTGGTGCAATCGCGGCTGCGCGAGCATCTGAAAAGCCCGGCGGACGCCAAGGCCGTGCTGGGCGAACGTGCGTTGACCGACGCGCGGCGGGTGAGCGTCAACACCAATTACTTCATCGTCTATGGCGCGTTGCGGCTGGACCAGGTGACCGTCGCCCAGCGTTCGCTGCTGGAGCGCAACGGGCGCGAGGTGCGCACCCTGTCCACCCAGCGCATGCGCGACCTGAGCGAGCTGGAAAGTGTGCTGCAGCGATGAGCGCAGTCCGCGGGATCGGCCACCTCTCACGGTTCGTCCACCGACCCGCACCTACAATCGGCCAGACACGTCACCCCCATCCATGAGCCTGCTCGTCCTCCAATTGCCCACCCGCACCCGGCTGCATCCGCAGGCCCGTGTGTCCGCGCAGGCACCGGGTGTCCGGGCCGAGCTGGCCTTCGTGCTCAGCCCGGACGGGCAGTCGATCCAGTCCGAAGGGCAATGCGCCCCGTCGCTGCTGCCCAAGGCCACCGCCGTGGTGGCGGTACTGGGTCCGGCCGACGTCGCCTTCCACCGCCTGACCTGCCCGAAAGCCCCGGCCGCCCGCCTGCGCGCGGCGCTCGCCGGGATGCTGGAAGAGCAGGTGCTCGACGAGGTGGACCAGCTCCACCTGAGCCTGGCACCAGAGGCCCGCCCCGGCGAGGACACCTGGGTCGCCGCGATCGACCGGGCCTGGCTGACGGGCGAACTGGCGGCGCTGGAGAGCGCCGGCGTGGTGGTGGACCGGGTGGTGCCTGGGGTGTGGCCCGACGCGCAGGCACACGGGCATTTCCATGTGCCCCTCGATGACGACAAACCCAAGACGCTGCTGACCTGGGCCGATGCGCAGGGCGTGAGCACCTGGCCGCTGCAGGGCAGCCTGTCACGCGGCCTGCTGCCTGAACCACTGGCCGACAACACGCTGTGGACCGCCGATCCCGCTGCCGCTGCACCGGCCGAACGCTGGCTGGGCCAGCCAGTGCAAGTGCTCAGCGCCGCCGCGCGCCTGCTGGCTTCGGCACAGAGTGGCTGGAACCTGCGCCAGTTCGAGCTGGCCGCGCGCCACCGCGGGCTGGCGCTGCTGCGCGACGCCGGCAAGCAGTTCCTCACGCCGGGCTGGCGGCCGGTCCGCCTCGGGCTGATCGGGCTGGCACTGGCGCATCTGGTCGGCCTCAACGCCTGGGCCTGGATGCAGCGCAGCGAACTGCAGGCGCGCCGCACCGCAGTCGCCAACCTGCTGCGCACGACGCACCCGCAGGTGCGCGCCGTGCTGGACGCGCCACTGCAGATGGCCCGCGAGAACGAACTGCTGCGCGCCAGCGCCGGCCGCCCCGGCGACACCGACCTGGAGCCGCTGCTGCAGGCTGCCGCCAGCGTCTGGCCCGACGGCCGCCCGCCCCAGGTGCTGCGCTACGAAAACGGTCGCCTCTCGCTGGGCGCGCCGGGCGTGGGCGCGGCCGAGCTGGCGCAGATACGCGCCACGCTGGAGCCGGCTGGCTGGATGGTCGAGAACGCCGACAACCAGATCACCCTGAGCCGCCCGACCGCCGCTGGAGCCACCCGATGAAGCCCGCCCTGTCGCGCTCCGCCGCACTGCAACAGCAACTCGCCCCCCTGCAACAGCGTTGGCAAGCCTTGGCGCCACGCGAGCAGCTCGGCGCCACGCTGGGGCTGGGGCTGCTGCTGGTGTTCCTGGTCTGGAGCTTCGGCGTGCAGCCTGCCCTCAAGACCCTGCGTACCGCGCCCGCGCAGCAGGCCACGCTCGACGCCCAGTTCGTCCAGATGCAACGCCTGGCCACCGAGGCCGGCGAGTTGCGCGCCTTGCCGCCCGTCGATCCCGCCCAGGCGGACGCCGCACTGCAATCGGCCACCGAACGCCTGGGCGCCGCGGCCCGCCTGCAACGCAGCGGCGAGCGCGTGAACGTCACCTTCACCAGCGTCGAGCCGGCCGCGATGATGGCGTGGCTGGCCGAAGTGCGCGCTGCCGCACGGGTCCGCGTGCTCGAAGCCCAGCTCGGCCGCACGGGCAAGGGCTACAGCGGCAGTCTCGTGCTGACGCTGCCGCCCCCTGCGCCGACACCGCGCTAACAGGAGCCGAGTCCCCATGGCCCTCTCCGGCATTCCCTGGCGCCCGACCTACCAGCCCTCGGCCCATCCGTCGATCTTCGGCAGCACCAGCCGCAAGGCCGCCAGCCACGGCTGGGTGGCGCAAGCGCGCGCCAGCCGGCGCTGGGCCGTGGTCGGTGCCATCGTCGGCGCGCTGATCGCCCTCCTCGTCTTCGCCCCCGCGCACTGGCTGGCCCAGGCTGTCGCCACCGCCACGCAACAGCGTGTGCTGCTGGCCAACGCACAAGGCACGGTCTGGTCTGGCGACGCAGTGCTGATCCTCGGCGCCGGTGCCGGCAGCCGCGACGCCCGCGCCCTGCCCGGCCGCATCCGCTGGACCCTGCGGCCGACCGGCACCGCCGTGCGGCTGGCGCTGCAGCACGACTGCTGCCTCAACGGCGAACAGGTGCTGCTGGTGCGACCCGGTTTCGGGCAGGTGCAGGTGGCGGTGCAGCCCGGCCGGGCCGACCAGGGCGACTGGGTCGGGCAGTGGCCAGCGGCGTGGCTGGTCGGCCTCGGCACACCGTGGAACACCCTGCGCCCCGGTGGCGCGCTGCGGCTGACCACGCAGGCCCTGTCGCTGCGCTGGGCGCAAGGCCGCTTCGCGATGGCCGGCAGCGCGGGGCTGGAACTGCGCGACTTCTCTTCCCGCCTGACCACGCTGCCCCGTCTGGGCAGCTACCGGGTCACGCTCAGCGGCGACCCGGCCCAGGCCGGCACCGCCATGGTGACGCTGGACACGCTCGACGGTGCCCTGCGGCTCAGTGGCACCGGCAGCTGGAGCCAGGGCGGACTGCGCCTGCGCGGCGAGGCCACCGCCACCGACGCCGACCGCCCCGCCCTGAACAACCTGCTCAATATCATCGGACGGCGCCAAGGCGCGCGCTCCCTGCTCACGATCGGATGACCATGACGCTGTGCCCACGTCCCTCCGCCCCGCGCCGCGTGCTCGCCGCGGCGCTGGCCGGCACCCTGGCCCTCGGCCACCTCGCGCCGCTGCAGGCGCAGCAGTCACGCCGCGCCACAGCACCCGCCACGGCCAAGGTGACGGTGAACTTCGTCAACGCCGACATCGAGGCGGTCTCGCGCGCCATGGCCGCGATCGTCAAGCGCCAGATCCTGGTCGATCCGCGGGTGCGCGGCCAGATGACGCTCTACAGCGAACAGCCGCTGACCGAGCGCGAAGCGTTCCTGAATTACCTTTCCGTGCTGCGCGGACTGGGCTTCACGGTGGTGGACGTGGCCGGACTGCTCAAGGTCGTGCCCGAGGCCGAGGCCAAGCTGCAGACGGGCACCGTCTCGGTCGGCAACGTCATGCGCTCCGGCGACCAGATCCTCACGCAGGTCTTCCCGCTCAAGCACGAGAACGTCAACAACCTCGTGACCGTGCTGCGCCCGCTGATCACGCCCAACAACACCATCAACGCCAACCCCGGCAACAACACGCTGGTCATCACCGACTACGCCGACAACCTGCAGCGCCTGGCCCGCATCATCGCGGCGCTGGACACACCGGCAGCCACCGACGTCGAGGTCATCCCGATCAAGAACGGCTCGGCGTCCGACCTTGCACCGATGGTCCAGCGTTTCGCCGACTCTTCGTCCGGCGGCACACCCGGCGCCCCGGCGGCGATGGCCGGCGGCGTGTCGATCATCGCGGACCCGCGCACCAACTCGCTGCTGGTGCGGGCACCGAACGCGGCGCGGCTGGCCGTCGTGCGCGGCGTGATCGACAAGCTCGACCGGCCTGGTCCGACGGGCGGCCCCGCCGGCAACATCTACGTCGTCTACCTGAAGAACGCTGACGCGACCCGGCTCGCCGCCGTGCTGCGCGCCGCCTATGGCGCAGGTGGCAGCGGCACGTCGGGCGGCAGCACTGGCGGTGCCAGCACGGGCCTGGGCGCGACGTCCGCCAACAGCGGCGGTGGCATGGCTGCAGCCATCGGCGGTCAGGGCGGCTCCGGCGCTTCGGCGCAGTCGACCACACCGGTCAGCGCCTCGGCCAGCCCATCCACGGGTGGTTTCGTGCAGGCGGATCCGGCCACCAACGCACTGATCATCACCGCCCCCGAACCGATCTACCGCCAGCTCCGCGCCGTCATCGACCAGCTCGACGCCCGCCGTGCGCAGGTCTATGTCGAGTCGATGATCGTCAAGATGGACGCCAGCCAGGCGGCCGAGTTCGGCTTCCAGTGGCAGGGCCTGCTGGGCAAGAGCGGCGACAAGTACGGCGTGATCGCCGGCACCAACTACAGCGCGACCAGCGGTGCCGGCTCCAACCTCGTCACGCTGTCCCAATCGACCACCAGCACCGGCGTCAATCTGGGTGCTGGCCTGAACGTCGGCCTGATCCAGGCGCTCAACGGCATCTACACGCTCGGCGCGCTGGCGCGTTTCCTGGAAAGCAGCACCGGCGCCAACATCCTCTCGACCCCGAATCTGGTCGCCCTCGACAACGAGGAAGCCAAGATCGTCATCGGCCAGAACGTGCCCTTCATCACCGGCAGCTTCACCAACACCGGCACGGGCAATGGCTCGGCCAACCCCTTCCAGACCATCGAACGCAAGGACGTTGGTCTGACGCTGCGCATCAAGCCGCAGATCGGCGAGAACGGCACCGTGCGGATGCAGATCTACCAGGAGAACTCCAGCGTCATCGCCGGCACGACCTCGTCCAGCGCCGGCCCTTCGACCGAGAAAAGCTCGATCGAGACCTCGGTGGTGGTCGATGACGGCCAGATCATGGTGCTGGGCGGCCTGCTGAAGGACGAATACGCCGACGGCGAGGACCGCGTGCCGGGTCTGGCCAGCATCCCGCTGCTGGGCAACCTGTTCAAGGCGCAGAACCGCAAGCGCATCAAGACCAACCTGCTGGTCTTCCTGCGCCCGGTGGTGATGCGCACGCAGGAGGATGCCAACGCGCTGACCTTCGACCGCTACGAGCTGATCCGCGCCCGCCAGCAGGACGGCCAGCCCAAGCCCTCGGCGGTGCTCGGCATCAACGAGGCGCCGGTGTTGCCCGAACTGCGCCGCGGCGAACGGGCCACGCCGACCGCGCCCTCTGCCTCGACTCCGGGCCGCTGAACGTGCGCCATCCCCTGCCCTACGCCTGGGCCAAGGCCCAGCGCCTGCTGCTCGAAGACGATGGCGACCGCCTGGTGCTGTGGGCCGACGCCGAGGCCCCGCGTGCTGCGCTGGCCGAGGTGCTGCGCCTGCACGCGGTGGACGCCATCGAGCGCGAAGCCCCCGAACGCCTCG
The DNA here is from genome assembly GCA_041192465.1 of Pseudomonadota bacterium. GTDB lineage: Bacteria > Pseudomonadota > Gammaproteobacteria > Burkholderiales > Burkholderiaceae_C > Sphaerotilus. The sequence goes on from JBEEMX010000016.1 coordinate 15,133, forward strand.
CCCAGCGCATCGCCCAAGCCTATGCCGGCGGTGAATCCAGTGCCGCAGCGGTGGTCGGCGAGGTGGAAAGCGCCGTCGACCTGAGCCGGATGATGCAGGACCTGCCCGCCGTGGAAGACCTGCTCGAAGCCGCCAACGACGCGCCAATCATCCGCATGCTCAACGCGCTGCTGACGCAGGCCGCCAAGGACGGCGCGAGCGACATCCACATCGAGCCGTATGAACGCTCGTCGGCGGTGCGCTTCCGCGTGGACGGCACGCTGCGCGAGGTGGTGCAGCCGAACAAGGCGCTGCATGCGGCATTGATCAGCCGGCTGAAGATCATGGCCGAGCTGGACATCGCCGAGAAGCGCCTGCCGCAGGACGGCCGCATCTCCTTGCGCATCGGTGGCCGCGCCATCGACGTGCGGGTCTCGACGCTGCCGAGCGTGCATGGCGAGCGCGCCGTGCTGCGCCTGCTCGACAAGGGCGAGGCCAAGTTCTCGCTGCCGGGTCTGGGGATGCAGGGCGACACCTACACGCGCTTCTCCGCCCGCATCCAGCAGCCGCACGGCATCGTGCTCGTCACCGGCCCGACGGGTTCCGGCAAGACGACCACGCTCTACGCCGCGCTCGGCCAGTTGGACACCAGCACCACCAACGTGCTGACCGTGGAAGACCCGGTCGAGTACGAACTCGCGGGCATCGGGCAAACGCAGGTCAACGCCAAGATCGACCTCACCTTTGCCAAGGCGCTGCGGGCGATCCTGCGGCAAGACCCGGACGTGATCATGATCGGCGAGATCCGCGACCACGAGACGGCGCAGATCGCCGTGCAAGCCTCGCTGACCGGCCACCTCGTGCTCGCCACGCTGCACACCAACGACGCCCCCAGCGCCGTGACGCGGCTGACCGACATGGGGATCGAGCCCTTCCTGCTGAGTTCGTCGCTGCTGGGTGTGCTCGCACAGCGGCTGGTGCGCAAGCTGTGCATGACGTGCAAGCGCCAGGGCGAGGATGGCCGCTGGCACCCGGTCGGCTGCGACGCCTGCGGCCACAGCGGCTACAAGGGCCGCACGGGGGTGTACGAGCTGATGGTGGTCGATGACGCCGTGCGTGCCCTGATCCACAGCCGTGCCAGCGAGGCCGAACTCATCGCCGCGGCCCGTGCCGGCGGCCTGCGCTCGATGCGCGAAGATGGCGAGCGGCTGGTGGCGACCGGCATCACGTCGCTGGAAGAACTGATGCGCGTCACGCGCGACTGACCCCGCGATGCCCGCCTACCGATACGAAGCCCTCGACACCGCCGGCAAGACCCAGACCGGGCTGCTCGACGGCGACAACGCCAAGGCGGTGCGCTCGCAGTTGCGGGCGCGGGCGCTGGTACCGCTGGACGTGCAGCCGGTCGCCTCGGAAGCGGCGGCCACGGCGGCGGCGGGCGGCTCGATGATGCGGCGGCGGGTGTTCTCGGCGACGACACTGGCGATCTGGACCCGCCAGCTCGCCGGGCTGGTCGGCGCCGGGCTGCCGCTGGAGCGCGCACTGACCGCGCTGGCCGACGAAGCCGAAGACCCCCGCCAGCGCGACCTGCTCGCCCACCTGCGCGCCGAGGTCAATGGCGGCGCGCCCTTCGCCCAGTCACTGGGCAGCGCACCGCGGGAGTTCGACGACGTGTACCGGGCCGTCGTGGCCGCAGGCGAACAGAGCGGGCAGCTTGGCCGCGTGCTGGAGAAGCTCGCCGACGACCTGGAGGAACGCCAGACGCTCAAGGCGCGGCTGGTCGGCGCGACGCTCTACCCGGCCATCGTGTCGGTGGTGGCGATCGTCATCGTCATCTTCCTCGTCACCTACGTCGTGCCGCAGGTCGCGCAGGTGT
>JBEEMX010000017.1:0-16272 GCA_041192465.1 Pseudomonadota bacterium
TTTTTTCTAACATTTTCCTTACTAGATTGTTGCCGTTGGGCTCAAGAATAACAATGCGCTTAGTTATTTTATGCAAGCCTTCTAGGATAGTAGGTGTTGCGCTTTTGACGTGGTGCAAGATACCCCAAAGAAATGCGCCATCGTAGTGTGGCAGCGCTGAATAATCCATGCGTGTGATATCGCAGGCTTCGAAACGCATCAAGTTATGTGGTGCCAGTTTCTGCGCGCGTTTGACGTCGCGCCGGCTCAAGCCCGTGGCGCTGGCCGCTTCCCTGCTCGCTCTGGGTGCCTCGATGTTGGCCTGCGGCGGCGGCAACAGCGCGCCCGCCGAGGTGTACGACGGCCTGAGCACCCAGCCGGTGATCAGCGCACGCGCCAAGTCCGTGCTGAGCGTGGACGGAAAACAGTTCCGTGACCTCAACGGCAACGGCAAGCTCGACCTCTACGAGGACTGGCGCCGCGCGATCGACCGCCGCGTCGATGACCTGGTGGCCCAGATGACGCTGGAGGAAAAGGCTGGTCTGATGCTGATCCAGACGCTCAACGGCGGCTGCGGTGGCGCGGCCCAGCCGGCGGCGTTCGACTACATCAACACGCAGAAGATGCACCGCTTCATCTTCCGCAATGTCGTCGATGCGACCGGCACCTGCGCCGCCGACAGCGGCATCCGCGCCGGCTCGCGCCTGACCCCACAACAAGCCGCGCAGTACATGAACGCCATCCAGGCCATGAGCGAGTCCACCCGCCTGGGCGTTCCGTCGCTGTTCAAGTCCAACGCCCGCAACCACTTCGAGCGCGACGCCCGCACCGGCATCAACAACTCGTCGGGCGTGATGACCGAGTTTCCGAAGGAGTCGGGCATCGCTGCCGCCGCGCTGGGCGAGGAATTCCTGAAGACGGGCACGACCACGGTCGGCGACATGGGCGTGGTCAAGACCTTCTCGAAGGTGATGGGCGACGAGTGGAAGGCGATTGGTCTGCGCGGCATGTACGGCTACATGGCCGACCTCGCCACCGAACCGCGCTGGTACCGGGTCCACGAGACCTTCACCGAGGACGCCGACCTGGGCGCCAACATCATGAAGACCCTGGTCGAGAACCTGCAGGGCGGCCCGCTCAACCCCGCGTCGCCGGTGGCGCTGACCATGAAGCACTTCCCCGGCGGCGGCCCGCAGGAGATGGGACTCGACCCGCACTACGCTTTCGGCAAGAACCAGGTCTATCCGGCGGGCAACTTCGGCTACCACCTCAAGCCGTGGAAGGCCGCGATCGACGCCGGGGTGTCGTCGATCATGCCGTACTACGGCGTGCCCATCGACGTGACCTATGACGGCGTCAAGTACGAGCAGACCGGCATGGCCTTCTCCAAGCAGATCGTCACCGACCTGCTGCGCGGCAAGCTCGGCTTCAAGGGCTACGTCAACTCCGACACCGGAATCATCAACGACCGCGCCTGGGGCCTGGAGGGCAAAACCGTGCCCGAGCGCGTTGCCGCGGCGATCAATGGTGGCACCGAGACGCTGTCGGGGTTCAACGACGTGAAGACCATCACCGACCTGGTCAAGGCCGGCCTGCTCAGCGAGGCGCGCGTGACCGAGGCGGCCAAGCGACTGCTCAAGCCGATGTTCGAGATGGGACTGTTCGAGAATCCCTATGCCGAGGATGGCAAGGCGACGGCGGCCGTTGGCAATGACGCCAGCCAGGCACTCGGTCTGGAGGTGCAGCGCAAGTCCATCGTGCTGCTGCAGAACCAGGGCAATGCCGCCGCGAAGACGCTGCCGGTGGCGACCACGGCCCGGGTCTACATGATGGGCATCGACAGCACCGATGCGAAGAAGTACTTCACCAGCCTGACCAACGGCGAGAACGACGCCGCCGGGGTCGTGCTGGCCAAGGACGCCGCCGGCAACGTCGTCAACCGCCCGTCGGCCACCGGCTTCGACCGCGCAGTCATCCGCGTCGAGATCAGCAACACCGGCACCGGGGTGTACCGCTCCAAGGATCCGGCCACTGGCGCCAACCCTGCGTTCCTGAACCCATTGACCGGCAAGACCTGGGGTGAGCAAGACCCGTGCGTGACCCACCCGGCGCTGAACCCGCAGTGCGTCGATGACGGCTACCTCGGCGGTCCCGGCCCGAACGGCCTGGTGTTCGGGGGCGCCTTCCCGTGGGAGGTCAACAACCTCTCGTTCACGACGATGGCTGCATCGAAGTCATGGAAGATCTCGCCGTCCCTGGCCGACATCCAGGCCGTGATGCGCGAAATCGGCCCGGAGAAGGTGGTGCTGAGCGTGTATTTCCGTCAGCCCTACGTGCTCGACGAGTCCAGCGGCCTGCGCAATGCCGGGGCCATCGTGGCCGGCTTCGGTGTCAGCAACACCGCGCTGCTCGATGTGCTGACCGGCAAGGTACTGGCCACAGGTACCGCGGTCAAACCACAGGGTCGGCTGCCTTTCGCGCTGGCGAACAACCTGCAGGCCATCATCAACAACCAGCCCGACGCTCCCGGCTATCCTGCCCAGGACACGCTGTATCCGTTCGGCTTCGGTCTGACCTACTGACCCTGCCGACCGGCACCACCCACCCCGGCACCCCTGAAAGGCCGCCTTCGATGCTTGCCCGCCCAGCTACTCCGATCCGCTTCCGCCGCCTGCTGCTGACCGGCGCGGCCGGCAACCTCGGCCGCGAACTCCGGCCCCGCCTGAAGGCGTACTGCGACACGCTGCGCCTGAGCCACCGCAGCGACGCGATCGACCCCGCCGGGGACGGCGAGGAGATCGCGGTGGCCGACCTCGCCGACAAGGCCGCCGTGTTCGCCATGCTCGAAGGCGTCGAGGCCGTCGTCCACATGGGCGGCGTCTCGACCGAGCAGACCTGGGAGTCCATCCGCGACGGCAACATCACCGGCATGGTGAATCTCTACGAAGCCGCCCGCCACCACGGCGTCAAGCGCATCGTCTTCGCCAGCTCCAACCACGTCACCGGCTTCTACCGGCAGGACGAGGTGGTCAGCCCGCGTGACCCGGTGCGCCCGGATGGTTTCTACGGCCTGTCGAAAGCCTTTGGCGAAAACCTGGCCCAGCTCTACTGGGACCGTTTCGGCATCGAGACGGTGAGCCTGCGCATCGGCTCGTCGTTCACCGAGCCGAGGGACCGGCGGATGCTGGCGTCGTGGATGAGCTACGACGACACCGAGCGGCTGGTGGTCGCCGCGCTGACCGCCCCGGTGGTTGGCCACAGCATCATTTACGGCATGAGCGACAACGCGACGACGTGGTGGGACAACACCCCGGCACGCCACATCGGCTACCGGCCGCAGGACTCGTCGGAGGTTTTCCGCGCCGAGGTCGAAGGCCGCCAGCAGACGCTGGACCGCGCAGACCCGGCCGTGGTCTACCAGGGCGGTGCCTTCGTGCGCACCGGGCCGTTCTTCGCCGGGGAGTGACCATGGAGCCGCTGTCGCTGCGCTACCCCGATCCCGCGGTCGAAGTCCTGCACCCGGATTTCCTGAAGCTGCGGCTCTACAGCGCCAGTGTCGAGCGACTGGCCACCGGGCTGCGCTGGGCCGAGGGGCCGGTGTGGTTCGGCGACGGGCGCTACCTGCTGGTGTCGGACATCCCGAACGACCGAATCCTGCGCTGGGACGATTGCTCAGGCGCGGTGAGCGTGTTCCGCCAGCCGTCGAACAACGCCAACGGCCACGCCCGCGACGCGCAGGGGCGGCTGGTCACCTGCGAACACCTGACGCGCCGCGTGACGCGCACCGAGCACGACGGGCGCGTCACCGTGCTGGCGGATCGCTTCGAGGGCCCGGCGGGTGGTCGGCTGAACTCGCCCAACGACACCACGCTGTGCCGCCGCGATGGCGCGGTCTGGTTCACCGACCCGGATTTCGGCCTGCACGGCCACTGGGAAGGCGAGCCCGGCACGCCGGAGCGGCCCCACGCCGTCTACCGGATCGACGCGGCCACCGGGCGGCTCGACTGTGCGCTCGACGACCTCGCCGGACCGAACGGGCTGGCGTTCTCGCCGGACGAGTCGGTGCTCTACGTGATCGAGAGCCGCGCCGCGCCGCATCGCCTGATCTGGGCCTACGACCATGCCGCCGACGGCACGCTGTCGAACAAGCGGCTGCACGTCGATGCAGACGGGCCGGGGGCGCTCGACGGCATGGCCTGCGACGTGGCGGGGAATCTCTGGTGCGGCTTCGGCACCAACGGCGCGCCGGGCACCGACGCCGCCGCGCTGGACGGTGTGCGGGTCTACAACCCGGCGGGTCAGCCGATCGGCCATATTCACCTGCCTGAACGCTGCGCGAATGTCTGCTTCGGTGGGGCGAAGGGGAATCGGCTGTTCATGGCGGCGAGTCACTCGGTGTACGCGCTGTATGTGAACACGACGGGGGCGGTTCGGTAGGCGGGCCGTGGCAGTCAGGCCAGCAATTCAGCCCGCGGCAGCCTGGAGGCGCCGACATCGAAGGTCATGAATCTGGACCGACCCAGGTGCGCCGCGCGCGCACTGAGGAGGCAGTCGGCGAAGTCGGCTCTCGACTGCTGGCTCCAGAGGTGCAGCGCTTCCTCGACCGTCGGCTCGTGTTCGAATTCGACATCACCGCTTTCGAGCAGGCGCGCGAAGGCACCCGAGATGGAGGTCTTGTCGAGCTTGTAGCGGCTGCGAAGCACCCACTCGGTCTCCAGCAGCGCACAGAGCATGACAAGGACGGGTTCTTCGGCTTGCGCTGCGCCCTCCACCAGACGGCGTGCGGCGGTGAACTGCGTTTCGTCGTCCCGGACGAGCAGTCGAACCAGGACGTTCGTGTCAATGGCGATGCTCATTTGAACGGGTTCATGTCCTCGATGGAAACCCTCGGCTGGTCAGGCCGGGTGAGCATCCCAGCGAGGTCGGCCAGCCGCTTGGTCTTGGCCCGCATGATGACGGTGCCATCGCTCAGCAGCGTGAAGGTCAGCTTGTCGCCAGCCTTCAGCCCCAGGCGGTCGCGGACTTCGCGAGGCACCGTGACTTGCCCCTTGCTGGTCAGGGTGGTGGCGTCGGCCATGGTCTTCCTTGCTCAGAAAGTATTACGAATGCAGGAATAGTAATACTGGAGTGATGGGAAATCAACGGCACCGGCACAGCACGCTGAGGGTTCAGGGCAGCCCCGAAGCGTGATGATTCTGACAAGACAGCCCTTCGTTCGAACCCCTGATCACGCAAAATCATTCGGCTGCTTCATCGCGCGCGGCCCGGTTCTCCGGCCCGGCAGCTTCCGCAACGATGCTCGACCTCCTTCGATGGCTGCGGCACTGGGTGCCGGTCCTTCTGATCGCACTGGCCCTGGCGGTCGGTGGATCGGCGCGGGCGCTTGCGACCGAAGGCAACGCCGTGGACATCGCTTCCGGCTCTGCGCCGATCGATCTGGTCGAGGCCATGCAGGCGCTGCGCGAACCCATCCCCTCGGTGTCGCCGGCCACGGACGTGCTGACCCGCCCCGGCTGGCAGACCGCCACGGTCGAACACCGCAACGGCTCCTGGATGCGCTCGGCGGTCTGGCTCACCGGGCGCATCACCAACGGCAGTGACACACCGCTGACCCGCTGGCTGGTCGTGACGCCGTGGCGCATCGAGCAGATCGAGCTGCTGGTGCTGCGCGACGATGCCACCGGCACAGTGCTCAGCCGCGCCTCGGCTGGCCGGACAGCACTGCTGTTGCCGGACTGGAACGGCCACGTCGAGTCGGTGTTCCCCGTGACGCTGGCACCGGGGCAGACCGTGCGGCTGCTGATCCGGGCCCAGGATCTGACCGTGCCGACCACCTTCGTCCAGGCCTGGGTACCCGAGGTCTACCAGCGCCACCAGACGACGATGCTGTTGTCGCAAGGGATGCTGGCGGCCGGCGTGGCGATGCTGCTGGTGCTGCTGGTCGCCTCCCGGGACCGCGGCCTGGTCCTGATGGGCGGCTGGCTGCTGGTGGCCGTGGGCTTTGAGACCACGTTCCGCGGGCAATGGCTGTTCTACCTGTGGCCAGCCTTGGTGGCCTGGCAGATTCCGCTGTTCTCGGTGTTCGGGGCGCTGGGTTATTCGGGGTTCCTGCTGGCGTCGCGTTTCCTGCTCGGCATGCGCAAGCAGGATCCGCTGTCGTGGCTGATGCACGCGTGCTGCGTGCTGTCGCTGCTGGCGGCCCTGACGACGCTGTTCGTCGAGGACCACCTGTGGTCACGGCGGGCCGTCAGCGCGCTCGGCATCGCGAGTGTCGCCCTCTGGCCCTTCGCGGCATGGCGCATCCCGCTGCGCCGCGAGGATGTGGAGATGCGGCGGCTGCGCTGGACGCTGTCGCTGTGCTGCGCGTCGATGGCCGCTTATGTGTACCTGGCGCGCGGGGGCGCACTGCCGGCGTGGCAACTGGCGCTCTGGTCGCATGTGCGGCTGGACCTGCTGTCGGTGATCGGTGTCATCCTGGTGTACCAGGGGGTCAGGCGCCGGGCGGCCGAGGAACAGCGCCGGCGCATGGAGCATCTGGCTTTCCACGACGCGCTCACCGCCCTGCCCAACCGGCTGCTGGCCCGTGAACAGTTGCAGCAGGCCCTCGACACGCGGCGCACCGACTGGAGTCGCTGGACAGGATCCGCCCACCTGGTCGGAGTGCTTTACCTAGACCTCGACCGCTTCAAGCAGATCAACGACACCCATGGCCACGCGCAGGGCGACCGCCTGCTGTGCAGCGTGGCACAACGCATGACCGACGGCCTTGGCCGTGCCGGCACGGCCTGCCGGCTCTCGGGGGACGAGTTCATGGCCATCTTGCCGGACGTGTCCTCACCCGCACAGGCGCTGCACCATGCCCGCGCCCTGCGCGATGCGATGGCACAGCCCTTCGACCTCGACGGTGTGCAGGTCCGTGCCGGCTGCTCGGTCGGCGTGGCGCTGGGACCGATGCACGGGCGCGATGCCGAGGCGCTGATGCGCCATGCGGACATGGCGCTCTACGAGGCCAAGCGGGCGGGCGAAAACAGCGTGCGGCTGTTCGATTCCCTGATGAACCTGCGCTTCGTCGAGCAGGTGCGGCTGCGGCAGGCGCTGCACGAGGCGCTTGGGCGCGGCGAGTTCTCGCTCGCGTTCCAGCCGCAGAACGACCTGCGGAGCGGGCGCACCGTCGCATTCGAGGCCCTGTTGCGCTGGGAGCGCCCCACCGTGGGACTGACCTCGCCCGATGTCTTCATCCCCGTGGCCGAGGACAGCGGCCTGATCGTGCCGATCGGGGCGTGGGTGCTGGAACAGGCGTGTCGGCAAGCGACCACCTGGCCGGACGGGCAGTCGGTGGCGGTCAACGTCTCGGCGGTGCAACTGTGTTCGGGTCGCCTGCTGCAGGACGTGGTACACGCGCTGAACACGTCAGGGCTGGCCCCGCAGCGGCTGGAACTGGAGCTGACCGAGTCGGCGCTGATCGATGGCGAGGCCACGGTGCTGCCGACGCTGCAGCAGTTGCGCGCACTGGGCGTGCGGCTGGCGATCGACGACTTCGGCACCGGCTATTCGAACCTGTCCTACCTGCAACGCTTTCCCATCGATCGCCTCAAGATCGACCGGTCCTTCGTCACGGCGCTGACCACCGCCGAGGCGGCCGATCGCTCGCTCGCCGCCGCCGTGGTCCGCATCGCCCGCACGCTGGAGATGGGCACGGTGGCCGAGGGCGTGGAGTCGCTGGAGATGCTGCCGTGGCTGACCGCCCTGGGTTGTGACGTGGTCCAGGGCTACGCGATCGCGCGACCGATGCCGGCGGACGCGCTGCTGGACTGGCTGCAGCAGACGCAGACACCAGCCCGGGTCCGCACGCGGCCCCTCACTCCGGCTTGATGCCGGCCGTCTTGATCACCCTGGCCCACAGGTCGATCTCGCTCTTCACGAAGTCGGTGTAGGGCTTGGCACCCGGCTGCGGCACGACGAAGCCCGTGGACTCCAGCCGTTGCTTGATCTCCGGCGAGGTCATCACCTTCTTCATCGCCGCCTCCAGCTTGTCCACGATCGGCTGCGGCGTGCCCTTGATGGCGGACAGGCCAGACCACGACAGCGCCTGGAAACCAGGAAAGCCGCTCTCGGCCACCGTCGGCACATCCGGGTACAGCGGATTGCGCTGCTGGCTGCTGACCGCCAGCGGACGCAGCTTGCCGGACTTGACGTGCGGCAGCGCCACGTCCTGGTTGATGAACATCATCGGGATCTGGCCGCCCAGCAGGTCTTGCATCATCGGGCCGCCACCGCGGTAGGGAATGCCGACCACGAAGAAGCCGTTGCAGTTCTTGGCGCCGGGCGGGCACTTGCTGGCTTCCTGCTTGAGCAGCTCCATCGCCATGTGGCCCGACGCTGCGTGCGTGTAGCCGTAGTTCAGCTTGCCGGGATTCTTGCGGATGTACTCGACCAGCTCCTTGAAGGTCTTGTACGGCGCATCGGCGTGGACGACCAGCACGTTCGGACCGGAATGGACCTGCGCCAGGTGGACAAAGTCCTTCATCGAGTCGTAGCCGAGCGCGGGATTCAGGCCGTGAGCGACCGCGTTCTGGCCGACGCCGGTCTGCAGCAGCGTGTAGCCGTCCGGGGTGGACTTGGCGCCGCGCAGGGTGCCGATGGTGCCGCCTGCGCCGCCGATGTTGTCCACGATGAACTGCTGGCCCAGTTCCTTCGAGAGTGCCTCGGCGATCAGGCGAGCCATGATGTCGCTGGTGCCCCCAGCAGGGAACGGGCTGATGATCTTGACCGGCTTGGTCGGGTAGTCGGTGGACTGCGCCAGCGCGGGCAGCGCCAGCAGAGCCAGGGTGCTGGCAGCGGCGGCGAGCAGGGTGCGGCGGATCGTCTTCATGGTCTTGTCTCCGGTACAGGGGGAAAAACAGGGTCAGGCGCGCACGCCGATTTCACGGACTTCGCGGGTCCAGGTGCGGCTCTGCTCGCTCAGGCTCAGCCCGAGCCCAGGGCGCCTGGGCACCAGCATCCGGCCGTCCCGGATCTCGATGCGTTCGTTGAACAGCGGCTCCAGCCACTCGAAATGCTCCACCCACGGCTCGCGCGGGTAGGCGGCGGCGAGGTGGACGTGCAGCTCCATCGCGAAATGCGGCGCCAGCATCAGCCCGGCGTGGTCGGCCAGGGCGGCGATCTTCAGGAACGGCGTGATGCCACCGACCCGCGGTGCGTCGGGCATCAGGTAGTCGGCGGCGCGGTGGCGGATCAGGTCGCCGTGCTCGGCGGCGCTGGTGAGCATCTCGCCGGTGGCGATCGGCGTGTCGAACTGGGCCGCCAGCGCCGCGTGGCCTTCGTGGTCGTAGGCGTCGAGCGGCTCCTCGATCCAGACCAGGTGGTACGGCTCGAACAGGCGGCACATGCGCTGCGCGGTCGGGCGGTCCCACTGCTGGTTGGCATCCACCATCAGCGCGACGCCGTCGCCCAGGTGCCGGCGCACGGCCGAGACCCGCTGCACATCCAGAGCGCAGTCGGGCTGGCCGACCTTGAGCTTGATGCCGCCGATGCCGCGTTCGATCGAGGCCGAGGCGTTCACCAGCAACTGGTCGAGCGGCGTGTGCAGGAAACCGCCCGACGTGTTGTAGCAGCGAACAGACTCCCGGTGCGCACCCAGCAGCTTGGCCAGCGACAGCCCGGCCCGACGTGCCTTCAGATCCCACAGCGCCACGTCGAACGCCCCAATCGCCTGCGTCGCCATGCCGCTGCGGCCGACCGAGGCACCGGCCCAGCACAGCTTGTCCCACAGCCGGGCGATGTCGCTCGGGTCTTCGCCGATCAGCGCCGGAGCGACTTCGCAGGCGTGCGCGAACTGGCCGGGGCCGCCGGCCCGCTTGGCGTAGCTGAAGCCCAGCCCCTGGTGGCCGCCGGTGGTCTCGATCTCGGCGAAGAGCATCGCGATCTCGGTCATCGGCTTCTGGCGGCCGGTCAGCACCTTGGCGTCGCTGATCGGCGTGGCCAGCGGCAGGTAGCACGAGGAGACGCGCACCCAGGCGATGCGGTCGTCGGAGGTCAGGTCGGAGGACAAAGGCATGGACATGGACATGGCTGCGTCAGACCGGCTGGCCCGCCCGTGCCGAGAGCCAGCCCGGGGCGTCCTGCAGGCACACCGGCCGCAGGAAGCGCGCCATCGCGGCATCGCCGACCGAGGTGGACTCGGGGCGGCTGCTGCTGGGCCACGGGCCGCCGTGCTGCTGGGCAGCGGTGACGGCCACGCCGGTCGGCACCCCGGCGAAGAGCACCCGTCCGGCGATCGCCATGGCGCCACGCACCAGCGCCCGCGCCGCGTCCGACGCCTGCTCGACGCCCCACAGCGTCACCGTCAGGCTGCCCCCGACCGCCTGCAGCACCTGCAGCGCCTGCGCCAGGCTGGCCGCCCGCACGATCAGGCTGCTCGGGCCGAACACTTCCTCGCGCAAGGCCGAGCGGGCGATGAAATCCAGCGCCGACACCTGCGCCAGCACCGGGCGCGGCGGTTGGCCAGCCGCCGCGGTTTCCTGCACCAGCATGTCGGCGCCAGCCTGCGCCCAATGCGCGACACCGGCTTCGAAGGCACCGCGCATCGCCGTGGTCAGCATCGCGTGCGGCTGCTGCGGGCGCAGGGCTTCGGCCAGTTGCGCGACGAAGCCGTCGTTGACCGCCTTGGCGTCCAGCCCCGGCTGCAGTTCGTCGATCAGCACGATGACGCCGGGGTTGGTGCAGAACTGGCCGCAGCCCAGCGTGATCGAGCCGGCCAGCGTCGCGGCCAGCGCGGCGCCGTCGGTGGCGAGTTTGGCGGGCAGCGCCACGACCGGGTTGACCGAGCCGAGTTCGCCGAAGAACGGAATCGGCCGCGGACGCGCCGCCGCTTCTGCCGCCAGCGCCGCGCCACCCTGCGTCGAGCCAGTGAACGCGCCCGCCGCGATGGCCGGGTGGCGCACCAATCGCACGCCGATGTCGCGCCCGCCACCTTGCACCATGCCGATCAGGCCGGCGGGCAGGTTCAGTGCCGCCAGCACGCCCTGGATCAAGCCGAACACACGGTTCGACAGCAGCAGATGACCTGAGTGCGCCTTGACGACCACCGGGCAACCCGCGGCCAGCGCCGACGCCGTGTCACCACCGAGCACCGAGAACGCGAACGGAAAATTCGACGCCGAGAACATCGCCACCGGGCCGATCGGCACCGACCAGCGTTGCATCAACGGATGACCGGCCGGCGGTGGACCCGCGACGGCCGGATCATCGGTGAACGCGAACGGCTCGCCTCGCTCGGCGAGGTCGGCGAAGCGGCGGAGTTGGAACGCCGTGCGGTCGAGTTCGCCGTTCAGGCGGATCGGGCCGAGGGCGGTTTCACGGTCGGCCAGCACGACGAGTTCGGCGCGGTCGCCTTCCAGCGCGGCGGCCAGCGCCCGCAGCAGCGCGCCACGCTCGGCGCCCGAAGCCGCCTGCCACGGCGCAAACGCCGCCGCGGCCGCGTCGCAGGCGGCATCGACCGCCGCGGGCGTGCTGGCCGGCACCTGGTCGAGCACCGCGCCCGTGCGGGCCTCGAAAGAAGAAAGCAGAGTCGTCATGGGGAAGTCCTGTGATCCTGTAATCCGGGGAAAGAGGGGGCGGCGAGGTCAGCGCACCATGCACGGACGCTTCGGATCGAAGGTCCAGCCGGGGATCAGATACTGCATCGCGGTGGCATCGTCGCGGGCGCCAAGGCCATGCTGCAGGTAGAGCTGGTGCGCCTTCTCCACCTCGACCATGTCCAGCTCGACGCCCAGGCCCGGTTTCTGCGGCACTTGCACATGGCCGCCGACGATCTGCAGCGGCTCCTTCGTCAGGCGCTGGCCGTCCTGCCAGATCCAGTGCGTGTCGATGGCGGTGACCTTGCCCGGCGCCGCCGCGCCGACGTGCGTGAACATCGCCAGCGACACATCGAAGTGGTTGTTCGAGTGCGAACCCCAGGTCAGGCCCCAGTCGCGGCAGGTCTGCGCCACGCGCACTGAGCCGGCCATGGTCCAGAAATGCGGATCGGCCAGCGGGATGTCCACCGACTGCAGCGCCAGCGCGTGGCTCAACTGGCGCCAGTCGGTGGCGACCATGTTGGTGGCGGTGGGCAGGCCGGTGGCGCGGCGGAACTCGGCCATCACCTCGCGGCCGGAGAACCCGCCCTCGGCGCCGCACGGGTCTTCGGCATACGCGACGACGCCGCGCATCCGGTGGCCCAGGCGGATCGCGTCCTTCAGCAGCCAGCCGCCGTTCGGGTCCAGCGTCACGCGGGCCTCGGGGAAGCGTTCGTGGATCGCGGTCACGGCGTCCACCTCGGCATCCCCCGCCAGCACGCCGCCCTTGAGCTTGAAGTCGTTGAAGCCGTACTTCTCGCGGGTTGCCTCGGCCAGCCGCACGATGGCGTCGGGGGTCATCGCCTCTTCGTGGCGCAGGCGGAACCAGCCGTGGTCGGCGTCCGGTTCGCTGGTCGGATCGACATAGGGAAGATCGGTCTTCGTGCGGTCGCCGACGAAGAACAGGTAGCCGAGCATCTCGACCGCATCGCGCTGGCGGCCTTCGCCCAGCAGGTCGCACACCGGCAGCCCGAGGTGCTGGCCGAGCAGGTCGAGCATGGCCGCCTCGACCGCCGTCACCGCGTGGATCGTCGTGCGCAGATCGAAGGTCTGCAGGCCGCGCCCGCCGGAGTCCCGATCGGCAAACGCCTGCTGTACCTCGCGCAGCACGCGCAGGTGGTTGCCGACCGGCTGGCCGACCACCAGCGGGCGGGCGTCCTCCAGCGTCTGGCGGATCTTCTCGCCGCCGGGCACCTCGCCGACGCCGGTGTGGCCCGCCGTGTCGGTCAGCACCAGCAGGTTGCGGGTGAAGAACGGCGCGTGCGCGCCGCTCAGGTTCATCAGCATCCCGTCGCGGCCGGCGACCGGGATGACACGCATCGCAGCGATCCGCGGCAGGTCAGCGCCTGCGAAGGTCTGGGGAGCCGTCACGTCCACTCCCTCACTGCGCACCGAGCGGCGCCATCAGGCGGGCCAGTTCCTCGACCTCCGGCGCCTTCAGGTCGCTCAGCGGTGGGCGCACCGGACCAGCCGGGTGACCCGCCAGCGCGGCACCAGCCTTGACGATCGACACGGCATAGCCCTCGCCCTTGTTGCGCAGCGCGATGTAGGGCAGGAAGAACTCGCGGATCAGGCGGTCGCAGGTCGCGGTGTCGCCGGCGGCGTGGGCGTTGTAGAAGTCCATCGCCGTCTTCGGGATGAAGTTGAACACCGCCGACGAGTACACCGGGCAGCCCATCGCCTTGTAGGCACCGGCGAACAATTCCGCCGTTGGCAGGCCACCGAGGTAAGCGAAACGCTCGCCGAGCGTCTGGCGGATGGCGACGAACTTCTCGATGTCACCAAAGCCATCCTTGAAGCCGATCAGGTTCGGGCAAGTCTCGGCCAGCACCAGCAGCGACTGCGGCGTCAGGCGGCAGGCGCCGCGGTTGTAGACGACGACGCCGAACTTCACGCTGCGGCAGACGGCCTGGACATGGGCGACCAGCCCTTCCTGCGACGCTTCGGTCAGGTAGTGCGGCAGCAGCAGGACGCCTTGCGCACCCAGCCGCTCGGCCTCCTGCGCATACTGGATCGCCACGCGGGTCGCGCCACCGGCACCGGCCAGGATCGGCGTGCGGTTGCGGCAGGTGTCGAGCGCGACGCGGATCACGTCGCTGTACTCACCCGGCTCCAGCGAGAAGAACTCCCCCGTGCCGCCCGCCGCGAACAGCGCCGACGCGCCGTAAGGCTGCAGCCACTCCAGGCGCTCGGCGTAGCCCTTGGGCTCGAAGTTCAGCTCGGCGTCGAAGTCGGTCAGCGGGAAGGACAGCAGGCCGGCTTCGAGGACAGTCTTGAGTTCTTGCGGGGTCATGGGAAAGCTCCGTTGGGGCATGTTCAGATTCGTTGTTAGTCATCATACAACTAGCCCACACCACCGCCAACGGGAAAACCCTGCGCCCAGGCCCTTGCATGGTTTCGTCCGGGAGAATGTTGTACGATGACCATAGAACCACGGACAGAGATGACGATGACCCAGCCCCGCCCGCCCCTGACCATCCGCATGCACGCCGACGACCATGTTGCCATCGTCGCCAACGACGGCGGGCTGCCCGCCGGGACGGTGCTGCCGGCGGGCGTGCCGGGCGCGGGCCTGGTGCTGCGCGACAAGGTACCGCAGGGGCACAAGGTGGCGCTGGTGGACATCGTGCAAGGCGGCGTGGTGCGGCGCTACAACGTGCCGATCGGCTACGCGCTGAAGGACATCCCGGCGGGGTCGTGGGTGCATGAACGGCTGCTGCAGATGCCGGCGGCCCGCGAGCTGCAAGGTCTGCCGATGGCGACCGCGCCGGCGCCTGCACACACGCCGCTGACCGGCCACACCTTCGAGGGCTACCGCAACGCCGATGGCTCGGTCGGCACGCGCAACATCCTGGCGATCACGACGACCGTGCAGTGCGTGGCGGGCGTCGTCGCACAAGCAGTGGCGCGCATCAAGGCCGAGCTGCTGCCGCGCTACCCGAACGTGGACGACGTGATCGGGCTGGAGCACAGCTACGGCTGCGGCGTGGCGATCGACGCGCCGGACGCGGTGATCCCGATCCGCACGCTGAGGAACATCTCGCTGAATCCGAACTTCGGCGGCGAGGTGATGGTGGTGAGCCTGGGCTGCGAGAAGCTGCAGCCGGATCGCCTCTTGCCGCCCGGCAGTTTCCCGATCACCGACGAACGCGATGCCGGCCTTGGCCCGGAGACGGTCTGCCTGCAGGACGACCACCACGTCGGCTTCATGTCGATGCTCGATGACATCGTGAACAGCGCGAAGCCACACCTCGCCCGCCTGAGCGCCCGGCGGCGCGAGACGATCCCGGCCAGCGAACTGGTGGTCGGCGTGCAGTGCGGCGGCTCGGATGCATTCTCGGGCGTGACGGCGAACCCGGCGGTGGGTTACTGCGCCGACTTGCTGGTGCGCGCCGGGGCGACGGTCATGTTCAGCGAGAACACCGAGGTGCGCGACGGCGTGGACCAGCTCACCAGCCGCGCCGCCACCCCCGAAGTGGCCGAGGCGATCGTGCGCGAACTCGGCTGGTACGACCGTTATCTGGACCGCGGGCGCGTCGATCGCTCCGCCAACACGACGCCCGGCAACAAGGCGGGCGGGCTGTCCAACATCACCGAAAAGGCGATGGGCTCGATCATCAAGAGCGGCTCGTCGGCGATCTCGCATGTGCTGTCGCCGGGCGAGAAGCTGCGGCCGGACCAGCGCGGGCTGGTCTACGCGGCGACACCGGCCAGCGACTTCATCTGCGGCACGCTGCAGCTCGCCGCCGGCATGAACCTGCACGTCTTCACCACCGGGCGCGGCACGCCGTATGGACTGGCCGAATGCCCGGTCATCAAGGTGGCGACCCGCTCGGACCTGGCGCGCCGCTGGCACGACCTGATGGACGTGAACGCCGGCCGCATCGCGGATGGGGAAGAGACGATCGAGGAAGCGGGCTGGGCGATGTTCCGGCTGATGCTCGAAGTCGCCAGCGGGAAGAAGACGTGGGCGGAGCACTGGAAGCTGCACAACGCGCTGGTGCTGTTCAATCCGGCGCCGGTGACTTGAGGGCGACAGCACCGACCGGGGACACCACCACCAGGCGTCCCGGTGCGGTGCAGCATGCTGGACGCGAGCAGTGCACGGCGGTTAGGCTCGGCTCCTCGCGCCAACACCTCCACCTTCCCATGTCCAACTTCACCAAGGTCATCCTCTACACCGACACCGACGGGCGTGCCCGCTTCCGTGACGAGCCCATCGCGCTGACCGAAGGCAAGCCAGCGGCGCTGTTGTCCCCGCTGATGCCCAGCGGCGGCTACCAACTGCGCCAGAGTCCGATCGGGTTCCGCAGCGAATTCCACTGCACAGAGAATCCGCAGTGGGTGTTCATCCTGGGCGGGCAGATGGAGATTGGCTTGCAGGACGGCTCATCGCGTGTGTTCTCGCCCGGGGAGCATTTTTATTCGGCCGACAGGCTGCCAGCCGGCGCCACATTCGATGCGTCCGTGCATGGCCATTGGAGCCGGCAGGTCGGCTCGGACCCGCTGGTCACGGTGTTCGTCCGGGACTGATCAACTTTCGATCGCCCAAAACAAAAAGCCAACTCGATGAGTTGGCTTTTGGACGTTTGGTTGCGGGGGCAGGATTTGAACCTACGACCTTTGGGTTATGAGCCCAACGAGCTACCAGACTGCTCCACCCCGCGACTGAAACTGT
>JBEEMX010000018.1:0-16165 GCA_041192465.1 Pseudomonadota bacterium
CGTCGTGCCGCCTGCGGTGGTCAAGGCGATGAAGCCGCAGGGCCGCCCGGATGCGCAGGGGCAGTGGTACGGCGAGCGCAACCAGGGCTGGTCGCACCGCGTGCTGTGGTCGGAGGCGTCGCAACTCGCCCTGCGGGTCGAATCGCAGCGCGACGACGGGACCGTGGTGCGCAAGGTGTCGGTGCGGCTGCTGCCCGTGGGCACGGGCAGCACGGTGCCGTGGCTGGCGCTGTCCGGCTATGCCCCCAGGCACTACGACGAGTTCATGGATTGACTTGTGGGCAATGGCGGCTTGTCCGGCCTGTGCTGGGCGCTGCGGCGGTGGTCGTCAGTCGATCGGCGTCAGCTTCGCCACGCTGAGCGCCAGCCACTTGGTGCCGTGGCGGCCGAAGCTGACCTGGGCACGGGCGTCCGCTCCCTTGCCTTCGAGCGCGAGGATGACGCCCTCGCCGAACTTGTTGTGGAACACCGCCTGCTTCACCCGCAGGCCATGCCCGGCGGAGTCGGCTGCGCTGCGCACCATGGCGGCCGGCACCGGTGAGGCCCAGGACGGTGGCGGCGCCGGGGCGGGGGTCCACGCGGGTTTGGGCGTGCTGCCGTAGCCGCCGCCAAATCCACTGCCAAACCCGCTGCTTGAACCCGATCCGAAACTCTGACGCTTCGGTGTGAGCCATTTCAGCGCCTCTTCGGGCAACTCGTCCAGGAAGCGGCTCTTGACGTTGTAGCGCGTCTGCCCGTGCAGCATCCGCGTCTGGCTGTGGCTGATGTAGAGCCGCTGGCGTGCCCGCGTGATGGCGACGTACATCAGCCGGCGCTCTTCCTCCAGCCCGTCCGCTTCCGTCGCGGCGTTTTCGTGCGGGAACAACCCTTCCTCCAGCCCGGTGATGAAGACGGCGTCGAACTCCAGCCCCTTGGCGGCGTGGACGGTCATCATCTGCACGGCGTCCTGCCCGGCCTGCGCCTGGTTGTCACCGGCTTCGAGCGCGGCGTGGGTCAGGAAGGCGGCCAGCGGCGACAGGATCTCGCCCGTCTCGGCGTCCGGCAGCAGACCGTTCACGGTCTGGCCCATCTCGTCCACCGGCAGTGCCACCGCGTCCTTGCCGAAGCCCTCGATCGTCACGAACGCTTCCGCTGCGTTGACGAGTTCCTCCAGGTTCTCGATGCGGTCCTGGCCTTCCTTCTCGGTGCGGTAGAAATCGATCAACCCGCTCTTGGCCAGCACCTGCTCGATGATGACCCGCAGCGTCTGGCCCTGGGTGCTCTCGCGCAGGCCGTCGATCAGGCGGTTGAAGCCGGCCACTTTGGCGCCCGCCGTGCCACTCAGGCCGCTGACCCCTTGGTAGAGGCTGCGTCCGCTGCTGCGCGCGACCTCCTGCAATTGCTCCACCGAGCGCGTGCCGATGCCGCGGGCGGGGAAGTTGACGACGCGCAGGAAGCTCGTGTCGTCGTTCGGGTTCTCGATCAGCCGCAGGTAGGCCAGCGCATGTTTCACCTCCGCCCGCTCGAAGAAACGCAGCCCGCCATAGACCCGGTACGGCACGCCTGCATTGAACAGCGCGGATTCGATCACCCGCGACTGCGCGTTGCTGCGGTAGAGCAGGGCGCATTCCGAACGGTTCATGCCACCCCGGTGCAACTGCTGCAGCTCCTCCAGCAGCCACGCCGCCTCGGCGAAATCGCTGGTCGCTTCAAAGACGCGCACCGGCTCGCCCGGCCCAGCTTCGGTGCGCAGGTTCTTGCCCAGACGCCCGGTGTTGCGCGAGATCAGCGCGTTGGCCGAGTCGAGGATGTTGCCGAAGCTGCGGTAGTTGCGCTCCAGCTTGATGAGCTTGGCGACGCGGTACTCGCGCTCGAAGTCCGCCATGTTGCCCACGCGGGCGCCGCGGAAGGCGTAGATGCTCTGGTCGTCATCCCCCACCGCGAACACCGCGCACGGGACATCGCCCTTGGCTGGATCGCCCGCGAACATCTTCAGCCAGGCGTATTGCAGCCGGTTCGTGTCCTGGAATTCGTCCACGAGGATGTGCTGGAAACGCCGCCGATAGTGCTCGCGCAGGCCGGCATCGTCGCGCATCAGCTCGTAGCTGCGCAGCATCAGCTCGGCGAAGTCCACCACGCCCTCGCGCTGGCACTGGTCCTCGTAGGCTTGGTAGACCTCGGCGAGCTTCTGGCTGTGCGGGTCGTGAACGTCCACGTCCTTCGGGCGCTTGCCTTCTTCCTTGGCCCCGGCGATGAACCACGCCACCTGCTTGGGCACAAAGCGTTCCTCGTCGAGCTTCATCGCCTTGAGGATGCGCTTGACGGCGCCGAGCGAGTCGGCGGTGTCGAGGATCTGGAAGCTTTGCGGCAGGCCGGCCTGTTTCCAGTGCGCGCGCAGGAAGCGGTTGCACAGCCCGTGGAAGGTGCCGATCCACATCCCGCGCACGTTGAACGGCAGCATCGCGCCGAGCCGGGTCAGCATCTCCTTGGCGGCCTTGTTCGTGAAGGTCACCGCCATCAGCCCGGCCGGCGAGACCTGCCCCGTCTGCAGCAGCCACGCGATGCGGGTCGTCAGCACGCGGGTCTTGCCCGATCCGGCGCCCGCCAGGATGAGTCCCGGCTCGGGCGGCAGCGTGACCGCGGCGAGCTGTTCGGGGTTGAGGTTGGCGAGCAGGCGGGACGACACCGGCGCGGCGGGGTCGTGGGGGAGCAGGGTGTCGGGCATGGGGAAATTCTACGTGTGCCCTGAGAGTGGCTCAGTCCATGCGCCTATCAAGAGAAAAAACTGCCAATTTTGCTGATTTGGGGCAATACCAGACCAATGTCGGTGTTATTTAAGTGGTAAATATGAAATGGTTGTCACGAGACATATCAAAAGCCCGCACTTTTGGCGTGTTTCAGTGTGATTTACTAGACGAAATCGAATCTAAAGTTTTCGGGTTGGTGGGCCTTGGTACCACCTCAGGTTAGCCTTTGCGGCGCTGAAAAATTGTCCCGGTAGCTCGCTTTGTGAGTCAGTCCGGGCCGCTTTCAGCGGCCTGAACGCCCGCTCGCCCAACAAGAAAATCAAGGCTGGATATGTTTTCGTACACCGCTGGTGCCCGCTGTTTTTTGACGCTGCTCGTCTCCCTGACGCGCCTTCACCGATTTGCCGCCAGGGTGTTCCTGCTGTGCGGATTGCTGGTTCCGGCGGCCCACGCGGCGTCGTTCAACTGGTCGGTGGCGAGTTGCATCAGCGCGGTGCCCTGTACCGCCGTGGGTGGCCTCACCCGCTTCAGCAACGCGGTGTCCGGCGCCAATCCCCGCGACATCCTGCTGGAGGTTCTCTCGACCACCAACGGCGCCACCGTCTATACCGCTGCCACGGGCGCGGCGTTGGGGGGCACGTCCTACATCGACGGCAAGGTCGGCACCAATCTGGCCGCCGGGGCCAAGTCGCAGGTGACGTTCCGCCTGCGCTTCGTCACACCCGGGACCACCGCGGACAACCCGTTGCCCGGCCCGGTCTACTTCTCCAGCCTGGACACCGACGGGATGCAGAGCGCCACTATCGGCGGCTACCGCGAGCGGTTCGAGATCATCACGCCGACCCCCAACCTCAGTATCGGCTCGCAGCTCGAACCGACGGTAGCTCTGAATGCCGGCGGCGTGGCCTATGCACCCAAGGTCTGTACCCCTGCTGACCTGGGATTGCCTGGCTGCAACGACCCGAGCTACGGTGGCGTCGGCAACTATGTCTTTTACTCAGGGCTGAACACCACGCCCGATGTCGCGGCGACCGCGGTCTACACCGGCATGGTCGGCAACATCGACTTTGCATTCGGTCTGGAGGTTCCCTTGGTCGGTGCCGGCACATCGCCTCGCGAGGACTTTCGCCAGTTCGGCATCGCCGGCGGTGTGCCGGACGCGGACATGGCTCCCAGCGGTTCGATCACCTGCGCGCCCGGCACGGTCGCCGCGGGCAGCAGCACGACCTGCTCGCTGACCTGCACCAACAACGGACCCGATCAGGCGATCAACCCGTCCTGCGACATCACCAGCGCACTGCCTGCTGGCGCCGTGCGCACGGGCTGCGGCACCCAGTCCGGCTTGCTTGCCAACAAGGGCACGCTCGCTTGCAGCGTCACCTTCACGCCCACCACCGGGGGTATCTTGAACCTGACCGGCGGCACCGGCGCACTCAACGACACCAACGGTGGTGCGGTCCAGACCGCTGGCAACAACCCGGCCTCCGGCACGCTCACCGTGACAGCGCCGACAGTGGCGGACATGGTCCCGCTGTTCGGCAACCTGCCCGCGCGCTTGAGTCCAGGTGCCAGTTATGCCGGCCTGACCCTGACCTGCTCGAACGCGCCAGGCGGCGCCGCTGCGCTGGCCGCAACCTGCGCACCGACCGTTTCGGCTGGCAACATCGGTCCCGTGAGCTGCAGGCTCGCCTCCGGCAACGCGCTCGGCAGCACGGTCGCGGCCGGTGACAGCATGGTCTGCACCTTCACCTACGCCGCACCCGGTACCTCCGGCGGCAGCGACACGCCCGAGACCGCTGTGCTGTTCACCGGCACCACTGGTGCCACCAACGACAGCACCCCTGCAAACAACACCACCACTGCCTCGGTCTCGCTGCTCGACGCCGTGGATGAGTCCACCACCACGCCTTACGGCACGGCGGCATCGCTGGTCGTGCTGACCAACGACACCAGCGACGGTGCCACAGCGGCCAGCCCCAGCAATGTGACGCTGACCCTGCTCAGCCCCGCGACGCCCGGCTCGTCCTTCGACGGCACCAACCGCACCTTCAGCACCAGCCCCACGACGCCACCCGGCATCTATACCCTGGTTTACCAGCTCTGCGCCAATCCCGCGCTGACGCCCGCGGTCTGCGACACCGCGACTGCCACCATCGTCGTCGGCCCCGGTGCCGACATGGTCCCGACCTTCGGCGCACTGCCGGGCGTCGTCCACCCTGGCCAGATCTATACCAACCTGACGCTGAACTGCACCAACGTCCCTGGCGGTGCGAGCGCGGCCACCGCCCGCGGCACGTTCTGCCAGCCGCAGGCCAGCGCCGGTGCAGTCACCGATGTCCTCTGTCGGCCGATGGTGGCCGGTGCCGATGTCGCCAGCGGAGCGGTGCAGACTTGCTCCTTCACCTACCAGGCCCCCGGCACCCAAGGTGGCACCGACGAGCTGACCACGGCCGTCACCTTCACTGGCACGACCGGCGCGGCCAACGACCTCAACGGCGGCCTCACCACCGGCGGCAACAACCTCGTCACGGTCGGTGCCGTGGTCATCGACGCGCTGGACGACGCCACTGCCCGCCCTGGCGGCCTGACCGGCCAGACCACTGCGCTCGACACCAACGACCAGATCCCCACCGGCAGTGTCTACACCCTGCGCACGGGCGGCAGTTGCGCCAACGCCAGCGTGGGCAGCACCGGTCTGGCCACCTATGACGTGCCTGCCAGTGGTGTCTGTACCGTGCTCTATCAAGTCTGTGCCTCGGCACCGAACTCGACCGCCTGTGACACCGCCACGCTCACCGTCACCGCCACCGGCGCCGACATGGCGGCGGCCTTCAGCGGCCTGCCGACCACGCTGCGTCCTGGCCAAGTCCTCACCGGCCTGGTCCTGAGCTGCACCAACGTGTCCGCCACGGGTGCCGCCACGGCCGCCACCTGCGCACCGACGGCCAGCGCCGGCACGGTGTCCGCCGTCGTGTGCAGCCCGGCGGCGGGCGCAACGGTTGCCCCCAGTGCGGCCATTGCCTGCACCTTCAGCTACACGGCCCCCGGCGTCCAGGGCGGCACAGACGAACCGACGCTCTCGGTGGTCTTCACCGGCACGACCGGCGCCACCAACGACACCAACGCGGCCAACAACGTCGTCCAGTCGCCGGCCACGGTCATCGACGCCGTGGATGACAGCGTCGGTCAGCCCGGCGGCAGCACCGGCCGCACCACGCCGCTGGCCCCGAACGACCAGTATCCGGTCGGCAGCACCTTCACCGGCACGGGCGGCACCTGCGCCAACGCCAGCGTGGGCGCGACCGGCGTGGCGACCTACGACGTGCCGGCCAGCGGCACCTGCACCGTCACCTACCAGCTCTGCGCCCCGGCTCCCGAGGCGACCACCTGCGACTTCGCCACCCTCACCGTCACGGCCGGCGCAGCCGACCTGTCACCGGTGTTCAGCGGCGTGCCGCGTGTCGTCGGCCCCGGCCAGCGGTACACCGGACTCGCGCTGACCTGCACCAACGCCGCCGGTGGCGCCCCTGCCACGTCACCCACCTGCGTGCCCACCGCCTCGGTTGGCACGGTCGCCGACCTCGTCTGCACCCCCATGCCCGGCGCGGACCTCGCCGCCGGCGCCGCCATCGCCTGCACCTTCTCGTACACGGCACCCGGCACCCGCGGTGGCGCCGACGAGCCGACCACCGCCGTGGTCTTCCGCGGCCAGACCGGTGCGGCCAACGACAGCAACGGCGGCACCAGCGCCAACGGCAACAACCTGACGCTGGTCTCGGCCACGCTGATCGACGCCCTCGACGACACCGATGTCCACCCGGCCAGCCTGACCGGCCAGACCACCAACGTCGCCACCAACGACCAGTACCCGGTCGGCAGCACCTTCACCCGCACCGGCGGCACCTGTGCCTTCGCCAGCATGGCCCCGACCGGCACCGCCACCTACGACATGCCGGCCAGCGGTGCCTGCACCGTCGTCTACCAAGTCTGCGCACCGACGCCGGACACCGCGTCCTGCGACACCGCCACGCTCACCGTCACGGTGAACTCGTCCGACATGGTCCCGGGCTTCTCCGGCCTGCCGACGGTGGTGCGGCCGGGCCAGCAGGTGTCCGGACTCGGGCTGACCTGCCGCAACGCGACCGGCGTGGCGGCGGCGACCGGCGCGCTGTGCCAGCCGAGCGCCTCGGTCGGCACCGTCACCAACCTCCAGTGCGCGCCGGCCAGCGGCAGCACCATCGCCGCCGGTGCGGCCATCGCCTGCACCTTCGACTACACGGCACCCGGCTCCCTGGGCGGTGGCCGTGAAAGCGCCACCGCGGTGGTCTTCACCGGCACCACTGGCGCCAGCAACGACAGCAACGGCGGTCTGACCACAGGCGGCAACAACAGCACCACCGGCACCGCCACCCTGATCGACGCGGTCAACGACGGCCCGGCCACGGTGCCGAGCACCGGCGCGCGCGTGCCGCTGTATGGCAACGACACGCTCGGCGGCAGTGCCGTCGGCGTGGCGCAGGTGGTGCCGACGCTGATCGACACCAGCAGCCTGATCGGCGCGACCGTGGACGCCGCGACCGGCGAACTCGTCGTTCCCGCGGGTGCCGCACCGGGCAGCTACACGCTGACCTACCAGCTCTGCGCGGTCGGCGCACCGACGGTGTGCGACCAGGCGAACGTGCTCGTCACGGTGCAGGGCGCGGACATGGTGCCGACCTTCTCGGGCCTGCCCGGTGCCGTCTCCCCCGGCAGCTCCGTCGCCGGCACGCTGACCTGCACCAACAACGGCCCGACCGCGGCGACCCAGGCCACCTGCACCGCCACGGGCGCCACGGTCGGCACCTGCACGGTCGGCGGCGTGGCGGTCACGCTGCCGGTGGCGAACTTGCCGGCCGGCAGCGCCATCGTCTGCGCCGTCACCGCCACGGCCCCTGCCAACGGCGTGCTCACGCTCACCGGCCTGACCGGTGCCACCAACGACACCCAGGGCGGCACCGGCTCCGGCGGCAACAACAGCACCACGGCCACGCTGCCGGTGATCGACGCCGTCAACGATGGCCCTGTCACCGTTCCGGCCACGGGCGGCAGCATCCCCCTGTTCGGCAACGACACCCTCGGCGGATCGCCCGTCGTCTCCACCCAGGTCACGGTCACGCTCACCAACCTGGGTGGCCTGGCGGGCGCCACGGTCGATGCGCAAGGCCGCCTCGCCGTGCCCGCCAACACGGCGCCGGGTGCCTACACGCTGACCTACCGGATCTGTGCCAACCCGGCCACCACCCCGGCGGCCTGCGACACGGCCACGGTGGCGGTCAACGTGCTGGGCGAGCCGGATCTGCAGGTCGGCAAGACCCACAGCCCGGCCATCTTCACCGAGCGCCGCACCGGCACTTACACCATCACGGCGCGTAACACGGGCGGTTTCGCGACCAGCCTGCCGTACACGGTGGTGGACACGCTGCCTGCGGGCATGGTGGTCGCCGCGTTGCCGACCGGCACCGGCTGGGACTGCAGCACGACCCTGGTCGGCGCCAGCACGGCCACCTGCACGTCGAGCACCGTGGTCGCTGCGGCGGCCACCGCGGCGCCGATCACGCTGGTCGTGAACGTCGCGGCCGGTGCCTGCGCCACGCCGGATGCCAACGGGCTGTGCTCGGTCGCGGCCGGCACGGCACTGGTCAACAACGTCCGCATCAGTGGCGGCGGCGAGTCCGGCGTGGGCGGCACCAGCACCAACAACACGGGCAGCGACCCCACCCCCGTCCAGCAGGCCGGCGCCGTCTCGGGCCGCGTCTGGCGCGACACCAACCACGACCGCGTGCAGGCGGGTGGCGAGGCGGGCGTGGCGGGCATGGCCGTCGAGGTACTGGACGCCAGCGGCGCTGTCGCCGGCACCGCCACCACCGACGCGCTGGGCGACTACCGCGTGGAGGGTCTCGTGCCGGGCAACGGGTTCTCGGTGCGCTTCCGCGACCCGGTCAGCGGCGCCTACTACGGACGCCCCATCTCGAACGACCCGGCCGGCGGCAACGACCCGACCGCCGCCAGCGGCACCGGCGTGGTGACCAGCGGCGTGATCCGCAACCTCACCGTGCCATCCGGCCAGCGGGCCCGCATCAACCAGAGCCTGCCGCTGGACCCGAACGGCATCGTCTACGGCACCGACACCCGCGCCCCGGTCGGTGGCATCCGGGTCGAGCTGCTGGACGCGGCGGGTGTGGCGGTGCCGGCGGGCTGCCTGGTGGGCGGCGCCAACAGCGTGCTCACGCCGTCGGCTGGCACGTTGGCGGGGGCTTACAGCTTCTTGCTGAACAACCCGGTCCCGGCGGGTTGCCCCGGCGCAGCGGCCTACCAGTTGCGCATCCTCCCGACGAGCGATTACGTGGTCAGCAAGACCCTGCCGGCCGAAACTGGCACGCTGACCCCGCCGATCGGCTGCACCAACGGCGCTGTGGGTGGCATCTGCACGGTGCAAGCGCAGAACGCCGCGCCCACCGGCACCGAGCCGACGCCCTGGTACACGTCGCTGCGGCTCGACCCCGCCGCTGGCCCGGACGTGGTGAACAACCACATCCCGCTCGACTCGTCCATCGCTCCCGCGCTGCTGGTCATCAAGACCGGTGACCGGGCACAGGCCGAACTCGGCGACTCGGTGCGCTACACCGTGGTCGTCAAGCGGTCGGACAGCGGGCGCGCGCTGCTGCCGGTGCTGGAGGTGGTGGACACGCTGCCGGCCGGCTTCCGCTACATCGACGGCACGGCACAGGTCAACGGCGTCAGCATCGCCGATCCGGTCGGCAAGCCCGGCCCGGCGCTGCGCTTCTCGCTCGGCACGCTGGCCGGGGGCAGCACGGCGACGCTGACCTACCGTGTCCGCGTCGGTGTCGGTGCGCAGCAAGGCACCGGCATCAACAGCGCGCAGGCCACCGGCACCCCCGGCGCCACCTGCGGCACGACGCCGAACGCGCTGTGCTCCAACGTCAGCCAGTTCCGCGTGCGGGTCACGGGCGGCGTGTTCGCGGCCGACGCCTGCGTGGTCGGCAAGGTGTTCGTCGATTGCAACCACAACCATGTGCAGGACGGGGAAGAACTCGGCATCCCGGGGGTGCGGATGTACCTCACCGACGGCACCAGCCTCATCAGCGACGTGGAGGGCAAGTACAGCCTCTGCGGACTCGCGCCGCGCACGCAGGTGATGGTGGTGGACCAGACGACCCTGCCACGCGGCAGCCACCTGACCACCACGTCCAGCCGCAACGCGGGCGACGCGGGCAGCCTGTTCCTCGACCTGAAGAACGGCGAGCTGCACCGGGCCGACGTGGTCGAGGGCAGTTGCTCGAACCGGGTACTGGAGCAGGTCAAGGCCCGCCGCGCCCGCGGTGAAACCCAGTCGGCCGAGACCGAACGGCGTGGCCAGGTGCTGCGCTTCGACGGCAAGTCCGTCACCGCGCCCGCCCAGGCCACCGACAGCGCCCGCCAGCGCGGCGGCACGGTCAAACCGCGCCAGCCAGACAGCGGCTCCGCCACCGGAGCTGCGCAATGAGACAGACCACGATGCCAGTTCAGACCCGTACCCTCCACGCCATCGCGGCGGCGGTGGTGCTGCTTGGTGCCGGCGCGGCCCGCGCCGAGCCGGGCGACACCTCCCGCTATCAGCCGCTGTTCCAGGCCGTCCCTCCATCGGCCACACCGGCCGTGGTGCTCGATGGCCAGTACGCCGCCAATGCCCGCGTCGGCCAGATCCGGGTCGAAGTGCAGGGCGCTGGTGCCCCGGCCGACGGGGTCACGCCCGTCAGCGTCACTGTGACGGTGTTCGACCGCAGCGGCTTGCCGCTGCGCGAGGCGGTGTTGCTCACCATCGAACACGGTGGCACGGCACGGCTGCAGCTTCCCGGCAACCCGACCGACGAGTTCGGCCCCAGCCGCAAGGATGCCGACCGCCGTGTGCCCGGCACCCAGTTGAAGGTGCTCGGCGGTCAGGCCACCTTCCAGTTGATCGCCCCGAGCCAGCCCGAGGACGTGCCGCTGCGCCTCACGGCGGGCGAGGCGGAGGTGTCCGGCCTGATCGCCTTCGCACCCGACCTGCGCGAGATGATCGCCGCCGGTCTGGTCGAGGGCGTGATCGGCAGCACCCGCCGCCGCTACGACAGCGCCATCGCCCCGGCCCGCGTGGACGACGGCTTCGAGTCCGAATTGCGCCAGTGGAGCCGTGGCTTCGACCATGGCCGCGGCGTGGTGGCAGCGCGGGCGGCGCTGTTCCTGAAGGGCAAGATCCGCGGCGACATGCTGCTGACGATGGCCTATGACAGCGACAAGGACACCCGCGCCCGCCTGCTCAGCGACATCCGGCCGGAGGAGTTCTACCCCGTCTACGGCGACGCCAGCGTCAAGGGCTTCGAGGCGAAGAGTGCGTCCAGGCTCTTCGTGCGGCTCGACAAGGACCGCCACTTCCTGCTCTACGGCGACTTCTCGACCGGTGACGCCTACACGGCTGCTGCCGGTGGTGGCCTCGTGGCTGGCAGCCGGATGCGCCAGCTCGGCGCCTACAACCGGGTGATGACCGGCGTGCGTGGCCACTGGGAAACGCCGACCGGCGTGGCCAACGCCTACGCCAGCCGCGACACGCTGCGCCACGTCGTCGAGGAGATCCAGGCCAATGGCACCAGCGGCCCCTTCGCCGTCAGCGGCACGCAGGCATTGGAGAACAGCGAGCAGGTGCAGCTCGTCGTGCGCGACCGGAACCACCGCGACACCGTGCTGTCGGTGACGACGCTGGTGCGGCTCAACGACTACAGCTTCGAGCCGTTCAGCGGGCGCATCTTGCTGACCCGCCCGGTACCGAGCCAGGACGCCGACGGCAACCCCATCTCGCTGCGCATCGGCTACGAGATCGACCAGGGGGGCGAAGCGTTCTGGCTGCTGGGCGGGGATGCCCAGGCCAACCTGGGCGAGCGCGTCACCGTCGGCGGCAGCGCCGTGGAAGACCGCAACCCGAACGCCCGCTTCCGCCTGGCCAGCGTCAACACCGGCGTCAAGCTCAGCGAGCAGACCAGCCTCGTTGCCGAACTCGCCTTCACCGACGCCGACCTCGCCGCCCTGCGCCCGACGGTGACGGGCCTGGGCAACACGCCGCTGCCGGGGGGCGACACCACGATCGGCCGCGCGGGCCGCGTCGAGCTGGCCCACCGCAGCGACACGCTCACCGCCAGGGTCTACGCCAGCCGCACCGGCGCCGGCTTCGCCAACACGGCGGCCGGCGTGCAGCCCGGCAGCCAGCAGGTCGGCGCCTCGGCCGCGCTCAAGGCGACCGACACCGTGACGCTGAAGGCCGACGCCCAGCGCACCGACGACACCGGCAACGACGCCCGCCGCACCGGCCTGACCGTCGGCGCCGAAGTGGCGGTGACGCCGGCGCTGACGCTGGGTGGTGGTCTGCGCCGCATCGAGGAACGCGGCCGGATCCGCGGCGCGCTCGCCACGCTGGGCGCCAACCCGAGCGCGGGCAGCTACTTCACGCCCGGCTCGGAAGGCGGCTTCAGCGGCGCGGGCAGCAGCACGCTGTTCAACCTCAACAACGCACTCGCCACCACCGGCGCCGCCCCCGGCACCGTGCCCGATCTGGAGGCCACCACCGCCTTCGTCAGCGCCGCGTTCAAGGCCACCAACCGGCTCACGCTGCGCGCGCTGGCCGAGGCCGACGTGACCGGCGACAGCCGCCACCGCGTCGAACTCGGCGCCAGCTACCAGCTCGCCGAGCGCACGCGGCTGTACCTGCGCGGCGAATCGCAGACCGGCTTGTCGTCGCAGTACGCGCTCGACAGCGCCGCCCACAGCAACGCCATCGCGCTGGGCATCGACGGCAGCTACATGGAGGGCGGCAACGTCTTCAGCGAATACCGGCTGCGCGACGCCACCGACGGCCGGGCCTCGCAGGTGGCGACCGGCGTGCGCAACGTCTGGCACGTCCGCGAAGGGCTGGCGCTCACCACCGGCCTGGAGCGGCTGAAGATCCTCGACGGCACCGGCCAGAACGCCACTGCCGCCGCCCTCGGCGCCGACTACACCGCCAGCGAGTGGTGGAAGGCGTCGGGTCGGCTGGAATGGCGCCGGCTGGATGCCGTGGGCACCAACGTGACGCAGGACTCCTGGCTCTCGACGCTGACCGTGGTGCGCAAGCTCGACCGTGACTGGACTGCGCTGGCCCGCAACTACTACCTCGCCACCGACAACCACGGCGCCCGCCCGGACGGCTGGCAGGACCGCTTGCAGCTCGGCTTCGCGTACCGCCCGGTGGACCACAACCGGCTCGATGTGCTCGGCAAGTACGAGTACAAGACCGAGGACAACATCAACGCCACCGACGAGGCGCGGCGCGTCCATGTCGGCGCGCTGCAGGCCAACTGGCACCCGAGCCGTGTCTGGTGGACCTCGGGCCGCGTGGCGGCCAAGGATGTGCGCGAACGCTTCCCGAACACGCAAGGTGGGGGCGACGACCGCTACCAGGCGTGGCTGCTGGGTGGGCGTCTCGTCTACGACGTGACCGAATACTGGGATCTGGGCCTGCAAGCCAGCGTCATGCGCGGCAAGGCCGATGGCCAGACCGGCGCGGCGCTGCAGAAATCGATCGGCGTGGAAGCCGGCTACCTCGTCAGCACCAACCTGTGGCTGTCGGCCGGCGTCAATTGGGCCGGTTTCAGCGACCGCGACCTGTCGAGCGACTACACCGCCCGGGGCGTCTACCTGCGCCTGCGCTACAAGTTCGACGCCGACCTCTGGGCCGGCAGCAACCCTGACATCAACCGCAGCCTGCCGCGATGAACCACACCACTTCCTCCCCGC
Source organism: Pseudomonadota bacterium (assembly GCA_041192465.1). Lineage (GTDB taxonomy): Bacteria > Pseudomonadota > Gammaproteobacteria > Burkholderiales > Burkholderiaceae_C > Sphaerotilus. Next base: position 13,566 of record JBEEMX010000018.1, read on the forward strand.
GCATGGCACTGCGCCCGCTTGTGCTCGCCCTCGGTCTGCTCGCGGCCGTGCCTGTGGTCCACGCCGACGCGGCCACCGACGGCGCGCTCGCTGCCGACCACCGTGGCTACAAGGTCCAGCAGGACGCGGTCCAGGCGCTCAACGACACCGGCCGCCACCGCCTCGCCAGTTACCCCCTGGCGAAGGCGCAGTGCTGGCTCGACGTGAGCTTCCACGAGTACACGCGCAACGACCGCTCCGCTTTCCCGCAGGGCGCGCTCGACGCCTCGCGCCAGATCACCGACTACCTCGCCCGCGGCGGCGCGCCCGGTGCAGCCGAGAATCCTGCGCAGCAGACCCCGCTGGTCAACGACGCGCTCAAGCTGCGCGATGACCTGTGGGCGCAAGCCGCCGCCCTCAAGACCCACGCCGGCTGGCGCTGCGCCGAGAAGCTGGTGGCCTGCGGCGAGGTCGAACTGGTCCACGCCGGCAACGAGCACCGCCAGCAAGGCTGGCGCCACGCCAAGCCGTATGTGCAGATCGCCGAAGACCTGATCGGCGATGCCCGGCTGGCGGCCGAGGCATGCCCGGCGCTGCCTGTGCCCGCTGTACGGCCGGCAGAAACTGCCGTACCCGTTCCGGCTCCGGTGGCGGTGGCGGTGGTTCCCGTGCCTCCCGCACCCGCGCCGATCGTGACCGAGAAGATCGTCCTCAGTGCCAACGTGTTGTTTGCCTTTGACCGGCGGCATCTGAGCGACCTGCTGCCCGGTGGCCGTGCGCAACTCGACCGGCTCGTTGCCAAACTCGGCCGGGTCTATGCCCGTGTCGATCGGCTGGAGCTGATCGGCTTCACCGACCGACTAGGAACGGATGCCTACAATGCCCGTCTCTCGACCGACCGGGCCGACGCCATCAAGGCGTATCTGCAGCAGCAGGGGGTGGCGATCCCGATCGTGACCGAAGGTCGCGGCAGTGCTGAGCCGCTGGTTACTTGCGCACAGCGCACGCAACTGGCGCTGGCGCAGTGCCTGCAACCGAACCGGAGAGTCGAGATCGGCATCACCGGCGTGCCGCGTTGACGCCGGGATACGCGACAGGTCAGGGCTGACACCACTGACCAGACGCGGTGACGGTGGCAGTACGGCATGACAAGCAAGATTTGGGAGCAAGTGGTTCGGCATGGCCTGGACAGCGTCGCGGCCAATCCGGATGTGGGCATGTTGCACGCTTGCTGGCAAGCCGCGCGGGGCGATCGGCCACGCGCACCGCTGTCGTTGATGCGACCCGAACGCTGGCCGACGCTGACGACCCGTCTGATGCTGTTGCACCGCGATGGCGACGAGTTTGTCTACCACCACTACGGTGCCGAAATCGCCCGCTATTCGGTCGGCGACCTGACTGGCCAGCGGGTGTCCTTTTTTGGTGGGCGGCTTACGCGCTTTTTCGGTGCTTGTTACACCGAGGCGTTCGCCCACGATCGACCGCTTTACACCATCCATGTCTCTGACCGCTCGCTGGCGGTGTTCACCTGGGAGCGGCTGGTGCTGCCATTGCTGGACGAGGCAGGCCAGGATTGGCTGCTGGTCTACGGCCATCCGCTGCAGATGCGCCACCAGTTGCTCGAAACCGTGCTCGACGCCACCGGCAGCGCGCTGCTGGCGCTGCGCCGTGTCCGTGACGAGCGGGGGCGCGACCAGGGCTGGATGGTGCTGGTGGTCAACCCGGCGTTCACGGAGATGTTCGGCCCCACGGCACATGGGGCGGTGGGCAGCCTGGTCCACGATCTCCTGCCGGACTGGCAGGCGCTCAACATCGATGCCGAGGCACTGCTGACCATGAATGCCTGCGTGGCGCGGGTGGCCACGCGCGTGTTGCTGACCAGCCAGAACCAGTTGCGCTACCTCGACATCCAGATCCGCCCGATTGCGGACGGTGTGGTCATCAGCCTCACCGATGCCACCGATCTGCACGAGGCGCAAAAGCGTTTGCGCCACCTCGCCACCACCGACGCGCTGACCGGGTTGGGCAATCGGCGCGAGTTCGATGACCAGCTGCGACTCGAAGTGCAGCGCGCGCGCCGCTCGGGTGAGCCGCTGACGCTGGTGATGGCCGACATCGATGCCTTCAAGGCGTACAACGACCACAGCGGCCATGCCGCCGGTGACGACTGCCTGCGCCAGTTCGCGCTGATCCTGAAGTCGATCTTCGCCCGTGAGCTGGATGTGGTGGTCCGCTACGGTGGCGAGGAGTTCGCCATGCTGCTGCCGGGGACGGGTGTGGAGGGCGCGCTGAACCTCACCGAGCGCCTGCTGCTGCGGCTGCAGCGCGAGGCTCTGCCGCACCCGGCCTCGCCGGTGGCGGCGGTGGTGACGGCCAGCTTCGGCGTGGCGGTGTTCCAGGGGACGGTGGATGACGACGAGTTCGCCTTGCTGCGCCGCGCCGATGGGGCGCTCTACGAGGCCAAGCAAACCGGGCGCAACCGGGTGTGCCGGGCGCGTTGAGGTGGGATCGGCGCGGCGGCGCCGGCGCGTGGGCAGGGCAGAATTCCGCACACCATGCTCGATGAACGGCTTTGTTGCACAACCCGGCCCCGACAGCCCGTGATGGCAGGGTGAGGTAGG
>JBEEMX010000019.1:0-16113 GCA_041192465.1 Pseudomonadota bacterium
CACGGGCCGGCGGCCATAGCGGTCCGACAATGCCCCCAGCACCGGCGAGCCGATGAAGTTGGCGAAGCCGAAGGCAAAGGTCACCACGCCGTACCAGAACGCCTGGTCCGCCTGCGAGCCGGTGAACTTGCCCACCAGCGGCGCCAGCACCGGAATGATCAGGCCGATGGCGACCATGTCGATCAGCACGGTGATCATGATGAAGGGCATCGCCGCAGTGCGGCCCTTCGGCTTCGACTCGGCGTCGACGCTCGGATCGTCGGTCAAACGCATCACTCCATGCGGTAGTTGGGCGCTTCTTTCGTGATCTGCACGTCGTGGACGTGGCTCTCACGGATGCCGGCGGAGGTGATCTCGACGAACTCGGCGCGGTCCTGCATGTCGGTGATCGACCCGCAGCCGCAGTAGCCCATCGACGCACGGATGCCACCGGCCATCTGGAAGACGATCGACAGCATCGAACCCTTGTACGGGACACGGCCTTCGATGCCTTCCGGCACCAGCTTGTCGGCGTTCGGGTTGCTGGTCTCGTCGTTTTCCTGGAAGTAGCGGTCGGCCGAACCTGCCTTCATCGCGCCGATCGACCCCATGCCGCGGTAGCTCTTGTAGCTGCGGCCCTGGAACAGCACGATCTCGCCCGGCGCTTCTTCGGTGCCGGCGAACATGCCACCCATCATCACGGTCGACGCGCCGGCCGCGATGGCCTTGGCGATGTCGCCCGAGTAGCGGATGCCACCGTCGGCGATCAGCGGGACGCCCGTGCCGCGCAACGCGGTGGCCACGTTGTCGATCGCGGTGATCTGCGGGACACCGACACCGGCGACGATGCGCGTGGTGCAGATCGAGCCGGGGCCGATGCCGACCTTGACACCATCCGCACCGGCTTCCAGCAGCGCCAGCGCCGCCGCGCCCGTGGCGATGTTGCCGCCGATGACATCGACGTGCGGGTAGTGCTGCTTGACCCAGCGCACGCGCTCGATCACGCCGTGGCTGTGGCCGTGGGCGGTGTCCACCACGAGGGCATCGACACCGGCCCGGACCAGCAGCTCGATGCGCTCTTCCGTGCCATCACCGACACCGACCGCCGCGCCGACACGCAGCTTGCCGTGGGCATCGCGGGCCGCGTTGGGGAAGGTGGTCTGCTTGGTGATGTCCTTGACGGTGAACAGGCCGCGCAGCTCGGATTCGTCGTTCAGCACCAGCACGCGCTCCAGCTTGTGCTGGTGCATCAGCGCCTTGGCCTCGGCGAGCGAAGCGCCTTCACGGACGGTGACCAGGCGCTCGCGCGGCGTCATGATCTCGCGCACCGGGGCGTCCAGGCGGGTCTCGAAGCGCAGGTCGCGGCCGGTGATGATGCCAACGACGCGGCCGTTCTCGACCACGGGGAAACCGGAGATGCCGTGCGAGCGCGACAGCTCCATCACGTCGCGCACGCGGGCACCCGGTGCGACGGTGATCGGGTCTTTCAGCAGACCGGATTCGTACCGCTTGACGCGGGCCACTTCGGCGGCCTGCTGCTTCGGGCTGAGGTTCTTGTGAACAATGCCGATGCCGCCCTCCTGGGCGATCGCGATCGCGAGGCGGGCCTCGGTGACTGTGTCCATCGCGGCGGACACCAGCGGCAGATTCAGGGTGATGTTGCGCGACAGCTTGGTCGCCAGGGAGGTGTCGCGGGGCAACACCTGGGAGTACGCGGGGACCAGCAACACGTCGTCGAAGGTCAGTGCTTTGCCAAGCAGGCGCATGAGTCGGGCTCCAGACGCAAAAGGAGATTATACGGACCCGTTACACACCGATCGGTACGCCGCAGCACGCCGCTACACTGACGCCCATGTTTTCGACCCCCAAGCACCGACAACTGCGTGGCGCGCTGCTGGCCCTGGCGGCCGTCGCGCTGACCCTGCCCTGTGCCGCACAATGGAAATGGCGCGACGCCCAAGGCCGCGTGCAATACAGCGACCGCCCGCCGCCCAACGACGTGCGCGACCGCGATATCCTGAGCCGCCCCGCCGCCCCACCGACCGCACAGCGCCCGGCCTCTCCGGCGTCTGCTACCGGCACCCCCGCCAGCGCGGCAACAGCAGCATCCGCACCGACCAGCGACCCCGCCCTCGACGCCCGCAAGCGCCAGGCCGAATCCGCCCAGGACCAGGCCAAGCGCGACGAGGAAGCCCGTGTCGCCCGCCAGAAGGTCGAGAACTGCGCCCGCGCGAAGGAACACGCCCGCACCGCCGAGAGTGGTCAGCGCATCGCCCGCACCAACGACAAGGGCGAGCGCGAGTTCCTCGACGACGCCCAGCGCGCCCGTGAGTCGGCCCGCGCCCGCGAGATCATCGCGAGCGACTGCCGCTGACCCGCGTGCGGCCCCGCTCGCCCTGCGCCCGGTAGCGCACGCGGCGGGCTTCCTTCGGATCGACGATCAGCCCCCGGCAGAGTTCCAGCCGGTCGCCATCGTGCAGCACGGCCGACGGTGCCACCGCCCTGCCCCACACGGCCACCGTCACCCGATCCAGATCGAAATCTGGATGCCGCGCCGGCAACCCGGCCGCCAGCACAGCCTGCCCGGCGGTCGCACCGACCGGCAGCGCAAACACCTGCAGATCCACCTGCCGCGGCGCCGGGCTGTAGGCGACCTCGACCTGGATCGTCTCCCCTGCCATGCCCGCGCCCGACTCAACGCTTGCCATGAACCTGCTCGGCACGGGTGACAAACGCATCGACGAAGGTGTTGGCGATGCGGTCGAACACGGGGCTGACGACCAGCTCCAGCGGCCGACTGGCAAAGGCGTAGGACAGCGCGAACTCGACCTTGCACGCCTTGCCATCGGGGCCGATCGGTAAAAAACGCCAGATGCCCTCCAAGTGCGAGAACGGCCCATCGACCAGGCTCATGCCGACGGACTGGCCCTCGACCTGCGTGTTGCGGGTCGTGAATGCGTGGCGCACGCCGGCGTACGCGAGGTGCAGCCGGGCCGTCACCACACCCGGCTCCTGCGACAACACCTCGGCCCGCTGGCACCACGGCAGAAACTGCGGATAGGCTGGCACATCGACCACGAGATCGAACATCTCGCGGGGCGAGTACCAGAGGAGGACGGATTTTTTGACGTGCTTCACAATGCAGGGATTGTATTGAGGCTGCCCATGTCCACCGCCCACACCCCCGCCACCATCGCAGAAAACAGAAAAGCGCATTTCAACTACCACATCGAGGAGCGGCACGAGACCGGCGTCGTGCTGGAGGGTTGGGAGATCAAGGCCATCCGCGCAGGGCAAGTCCAGCTCACCGACGGCCATGCGGTCATCAAGAACGGCGAGCTGTTCCTCGTCGGCTGCCGGATCAACGCGCTGCGCAACGCCTCGACCCACGTTCACCCCGAGGCCGACCGCACCAAGAAACTGCTGATGCACAAGGCCGAGATCAAGCGCCTGATCGGCAAGGTGGAGCAGAAGGGCTACACCCTGGTGCCGCTGAACCTGCACTACAAGGGCGGGCGCGTGAAAGCCGAGATCGCACTGGCCAAGGGCAAGGCCGAACACGACAAGCGCGACACCGAGAAAAAGCGCGACTGGGAGCGCGAGAAGGGCCGTCTGATGCGCCACAAGGTGTCCAGTCCGCGCAAGGACGCCTGAGGGTGCGGCTGGTTGCCAGCCATGCGGGCACGGCCGAGCGGGCGCACATCGAGGTGCTCGACGGCTGGCGTGGTCTCGCTGTGCTGACCTTGCTGGCGGGTCATTTTGTGCCGCACCTCGGGTTGGACGCACCGGCATGGTCGGCCAACTTCGGGCGGATCGGCGTGGAGCTGTTCTTCGCGCTGTCGGGCTGCCTGATGGGCACGCTGCTGTTCGAGCGCGCCGTGGCGCTGCGGACCTTCGCCCTGCGGCGCTTCGGACGTGTCGTGCCGTCGATGTGGGTGTTTCTCGCGATAGCGTGTGGCGTCACGTGGCTGCGCGGCGGACCACTCACAGCCGCATCGGTCGGCCTGAGCCTGGCGGGTGGCGCCAACTTCCTGCCGCTGCTGGACACGGGCGCTCAACCGGTGCGGCTCGGCCATCTCTGGTCGGTGTGCGTCGAGCTGCAGGGCTACCTCGTGCTGGGTGGGTTGGCAGCGGTGTCGCGGCGGTGGCGACTGGACCCGGCCGCGCTGATCGGTGCCGTGGTGGCACTGAGCTGGGCGGCACTCTGGCTGCAGGTGGCGCGCGGCGCGGCACTGCCCTACTACGTCACCTTCTGGCGGCCGGACACACGGCTGACCGCGATGCTCCTGGGCACGCTGTTCATGGTGCTGCAGGACAGCGGTCGGCTGCGGCTGGACCGGTTGTCGGCATGGCCGCTGGCGACCGTTGCAGGGCTGCTGCTGCAGGTGAATCTCGTGCCGGACGTGCTCAAGTACACCATCGGCTCGGCACTGATCGCGCTGGGCTGCGCGGGATTGTCACGCGCTGCAGGACCAGGCTCGCGCTGGCTGGGCCACCCGGTGCTGGTCGCGTTCGGCACGGTGTCGTACAGCCTGTACCTGTGGCAACAGCTCTTCTACGCGGAAAAGCCCCTGCTGCGCTGGCCGGTGGCGCTGACGCTGGCGGTGCTCACCGGGTTCGCGGCACACCACCTGTGGGACCGCTGGCTGCATCGGTGGACCGTGGAGCGGTTGAGCGGCCACGCCGTGCGGCCACACAGGGTCAGTTGACCCTCAGCCTGGAGGCCGAAAGAACCTCGCTCAGGGTTTGAACACCACCGAGGTCGCGCGCAGGCCCGGCACCACCGTGGTGCCGATGGTGGTGCCGTTGACCACCTGCAGCCCATAGGTGGTGAGCTGCAGTCCGTAGGGCGTCGCGGCCGACACGGACACCAAGCCCTCGCTGGACGACATGTCGAGCACGGTCTGGTTGTCCCAGGTGCCGTTGCCCTTCCACGACCAGGCAAGGTAGCCCAGGCCGTCGCGGTTGGACATCTGCATCAGGTAGCGGTGGTCGGTGGCCTGACCGGGCTGGAAGGCGAGCTGCCCGAACTCGCCCCAGACGAAGGGGTAGCCGCTGGCGCGCACGGCCGTGGCCGCCGCCTCGATCAGTGGTCCGGTCTGGTAGCTCCAGTAGGCGTGGACCGAGAAGACGATGTTGCGGTACTTGTCGGCGCCAGCGATGCGGGCCGCGCCGCCGTTGGTCAGCACGCTGAAGTTCTGGCCGCAGTGGGCGGCGTCGATCATCAGCGGGAAGGCATAACCGGCCGCCCGCAACTTGGTGATGGCCGCACGGTAGGTCGTGCCGTAGGTGTCGGCGCTGTCGGGCTCGCCCCATTCGTTGGCGATGTTGAGGATGAGGTGGCGGCGGTACTTGGCGTTGCTCAGCACCGGCTTCCAGGTGTTGAGCCAGCGGTCCATGGCCCGGTCGAAACCCTGGGTGTAGGACTGGCAGGTGACATCGCCCTCCCAGTACATCAGCACGGCGACCATGTTCTTCGCGACGATGGCGTCCAGCGCAGCGGTCAGCTCGGCGGCGGTGGTGGCGTTGCGCAGCTCCAGCCGCACGGCGTTGGCGCCAGTGGCGGCGATGGCGTTGATGCCCGCCAGTCGCACGGACGGTGCGTCGCCGTACTGCAGATTGATGCCGCGCAGCACCAGCTTCTGGCCGCTGGCGCTGTAGAGGCTGCCGGTGCGCGCGACGATCACGTCGGCGGGCGGTGTCACAGCGGTCACCGGGGTGACGGTGGGCGGCGTCGTGACCATGCCCGCAGGGATCACGCAGGACCGGCTGGCCTCCCAGCCCCAGCCGGCGCTGCTGGAGAGCTGGTAGTGGCCGGCGGTGCAATACGGATAACCGTTCGACGCCTTGGCGACCTGGCAGGACTTGTTGTTCTCCCAACCCCAGCCGTCGCCGTCCGGATCGCTGGCCAGCGCCGTGCAGACCGGGTAGGTGATGACCGGGCTGGGGCTGGTGGTGGGGATGACGCAGGAGCGGTTGGCCTCCCAGCCCCAACCGGCACTGGTCGAGGTCTGGTAGTGGCCGGCGGTGCAGTAGGGATACCCGTTGGACGCCTTGGCGATCTGGCACGACTGGTTGTTCTCCCAGCCCCAGCCGTCGCCGTCCGGGTCGCTGGCCAGCGCCGTGCAGGTCGGGTAGGTCTGGGCCTGCGCCACGGGGGGTGCCATTCCGGCACTCAGGACGGTCCAGACCAAGGAGGTCAGGCACAGGGTGATCCAACTGCGGATCAGGTGAACAGTGGTCATTGCGGCTCCTCCCACGCACACGTTGCGTGTTTTATCAAAGATCGCAAATCATGCGCTCCAGTGCCTCCGCAGACCAGTGCCATGGTACGAATGTGACCCACTGTTACGAGGTCGGCAACTCTAATTTGGCATGGGAGATCGGCCCGCGGACATCAGCACGCGAAGGATTCATGGAAGCGCGCGCCCTCCCCGCTGGATACGCGCACCGCGTGCGCCTCGATGCGCAGCGATGTACCCGAAATCAGCCGGAACTCGCAGACCACCGCGCCGCGCCTGTCCAGTGGCAGGGGCACGGTCTGGGCGGTTATGCCGGGCAGAACACCATCGACCAGCAGGCTGCCGTGCGCGATGCCGCCCAGACAGACCGCGGGATCGTCCCCGCACCAGGTGGCGCCGTGGAACACCAGTTCGACCCGCTGCAGGTAGCCTGCCAAGCCATCCTCCGCTCGGTGACAGAAGGCAGCGGCCAGGCGCAGGCGCAGCGTTGTCGGGCTGTCCACGGTGACGGAAGCCAGCTCGGAATCGGGCCAGCGGAGGTGGAATGCAGGGGCGTTCGAGGCAGTCATGCACACGATCATCCACCAAAGCTAGACTCGCCCGATGCGCCTGCAGATCTTCTCCGACCTCCACCTCGAACGCATCCCGCACTGGGAGCCCACCCCTGCCCCGGGCGCCGATGTACTGGTGCTCGCCGGCGACATCGGCTCCTACCAGACCGGCTCGCTGCTGCAGGACAGCGATTTCGGGCTGACGCGGTTTTCCCCGACGCACGGTGCGGGGCACTGGCGGCACGTGCTGTTCGTGCCGGGCAACCACGAGTACGACGGTTATGAACTGAGCGAAGCCGGCGCGCGCATGCAGGCGCTGTGCGCGCGACTGGGCATCACCTGGCTGGACCGGCGCCAGATGGTCATCGACGGTGTGCGCTTCGTGGGCACGACGCTGTGGAGCGATTTCGACTCGATCGGTCCGCGTGAAAAGGCGTACCGCGCCGCGAACTTCTACCTGCGCAAGAACACCTGCTTGCGGGGCGGCGAGCCGATGCTGGCCGAGTCGATGCGCGAGCTGGCGCTGGAGTGCCAGCAGTGGCTGCGCAGCGCGCTGGCCGAGCCCTTCGACGGCCCGACCGTGGTCGTGAGCCACTTCGCGCCGACGCTGGCCAGTGCCGATCCGCGCTACGGGCTGGCACCGGGCACGGCCGGGTTCTGCAATGCGCTGGACGATCTGCTGGCGCGGGCCGACCTGTGGATTCACGGCCACCTGCACTGCCCGGTGGACCACGTCACACGGGGTTGCCGCGTGGTGGCAAATCCGCTGGGTTACTCGGCCAAGGGGGAACAGGCGACCTTCCGCCCGGCGACCGCCCTCACCGTGCCGCGGCGGTTCAGAGGGTCGAACACGCCAGCGCCGATGCCGGCAGGCTGAGCCGCGCCAGCTCCATCAGGTGGCGGTGGTGGGTGAAGACCAGCACCTGCCCGCCCTGGGCGAAGTCGGCCAACATCCGCAGCATGCGCACCGCGCGGTCGTCGTCCGAGGTCATCAGCACGTCATCGAGCACCAGTGGCAGGTCGATGCCGCGCTCGCGGTGGAGTTGCAGTGCCGCCAGACGCAGCGCCAGATAGAGCTGGTCGCGGGTACCTTCGCTGAGCCCCTCGACGCCGAGCGTTCGACCGTCGCGGCGGCGGATCTGCAGCACCGGACGGTGGTCATCGACACCCGGCTCGCTCTGCAGGCGGTCGTAGTCCCCGCCGGTCATCGCCGAGAAATACCCGGAGGCAGCGCGGAGCATCGGCCCCTGCGCCCGCTCGCGGAACTGGCCCAGCGCCTGCGTGAGCAGGGTCTGTGCAAGGCGCGCCCGCATCCACGGCATCAGGCCCGACCGGATCGAGGCGCCGAACTGCTCCATCTGCGCGCGGGCCTGCGCGGCAGTGTCGCCGGAATCGATGGCATCGCGGGCACGGCGGGCGGTCTCGTCCTGCTGGCGAACCTCGTTCAGCCGGGGCACCAGATCGGCCAGTGCCCGCTCTGCCTGATCGGCTTCTGCCTTGGCTTGCGTGACGTCGAACACGCTGACCAGCGCACGCAGCGCCGATTCATCGTGCTGCGACACTTGGGCGAGCAGATCGCGGACATGGTCGCGCTGCTGCTGGGCCTCGCGGCGTTGCCGGGCGCGTTCTTCGGCTGCCGGCAGATCAGCATCCCTGCCCACGCCGGCTGCCGCACACAAGACAAGTCGAGTCTGTTCGAGTTGAAGCAGCGCAGCGGTGTGCAGTTGCTGCCGTCCGGTCGCGTCAGCCAGCGCCTGCGCGAGCACCTGACGGCGCCCCTCCACGCGGCGGGCTTCGTCGAGGCGGGGCCCCAGGTCGTCAATCCATTGGCGCAGGTCGGCCGCCGGCGCGGTTTCCGCCAGACTTGCGGCCAGTTCAGCGGCCTTGCGCAGCAGCTCGTCCACTGCGCGCTGCGCCCGTGCATGGGCTGAACGTGCCAGGGCGCGTTGCTCCACCACCAGCCGGACCTGTTCCCATTCCTGTAGCCTGGTGCGCGCGGCAACCCTGCCCGCCGTGGCGGGCAACTGCAAAGCGGCGCAGACAGACCCCAGCACAGCAACAGCAGCGTCACGCAGCGCCAGCAAACGCCGCTCTTCGCGCTGCGCACGTTCGTGCTGTTCGAGGCGCAAATCCCGCTCGGTGGCCTGTGCCAACGCGGCCTGTTCCGCGCGGGTGAAACTGTCCTCGCGTTGGCGAGCCAAGGCCAGCAGCGTGGCCAGCGGAGCGTCGGGGAGATCCAGCGCCGTGCGCAGCCCCTGCCGCAGTTGCGCAGAGACAGCATCAGCGCGGGCGGCTTCGAGGGCCAGTGTGTCGACCAGATCGGCCGCCGAGCGCGCCACCCGCCACCGAGCCTGCCACTCACGCAAGGAATCCGGCACACACGCCGGCAGCCCGGCTTCGCGCAGCCGCACCTGCCAGGCGGCTGCGCGGGCAAGCTGGTCCAACTGCAATTGCCGAATTTCCGACTGCCTCAGGTGCTGGTCGCGTATCAGGTCGGCGATCTGGCGCTGCAGCGCCTGCAGTTGCGCGGCGCGTCCGGTGTCGCGGACCAGCGCATCCACCAGCGCGTCGGCATGGCGCATGGCCTGCTCGACTCGGTGCATCGACTCGGTGCGGCTCAGGTCCGCACACCATGCGCGCCAAGCGTCGTCGCGGGCAGACCGGGCCGTCCGCACATCGTCAGGCGTCGGCACAACGCCCTGTGACAGCAGTTGATCGCGCTCGGCTTCACGGCCGCGCAACGCCTCCTCGATCTGCGCCAGCCGCATGGCCAGCTCGCGCAGGCGGGTGCGCCCGGCATCGTCGGTGCGGACGGCAAGGTCGATGTCCACTTCCAGCACGGCGCACACGGCCCGCACCGCAGCAACAGTCCACACGATCGGGTTGCCCAGATCGGACAGTGCCGCGGCCAGGCGCTGTTGCGCCAGCGCCAGCTCCGCGGGCAATGCGGCGAAGCGGGTCAGCACACCGTCCGCACGCACCACAGCGTCGCACGCTGCGCGCAGCGCAACCCGCAGCGGGTCAGTCGAGTCACGCACGGTCGCCGTCCCGGCGGCGTCATCGAACACAGCGGCCACCGGGGATTGGCTGTGCATCGCCTCCCGGTGCTGCTGCAGCGCGCGTTCCGCCTCATCCAGCCCTTGCAGCGCGGCCTCGGCCTGGGCGCGCAGCACGGCGGTCGGCAGGGCCGCCATCAGCACATCGACCGGCTGGGTGGCGTCGATCGCCGCGAGTTGCAGCGCCATCCGGGCATCGAGCCGCAGTTGTTCGGCGGTGGTTTCGCGGAGGTCGCACTGGCCCTGGTCCAGACGCTCGCCCTCGACCACCAGACGCTCGATCGCGGGCGCCGCCAGCAGCAAGGCCGACGAGACCGGCAGTGCGTCCCACTCCCGCTGGTGGCGAGCCAGGGCCTCCTGCACTGCGTTCAGCGACTGCTGGTGCTCCACTGTGCTGGCCTGCAGCGTCAGGCGGCGGGCGGTGGCGTCATCCCCCAGCACGGGGGCGTCGGCCAGTTCGGCGCAGCGGTTCAGCGCCTGGTCCAGCCGGGCCAGCAGCGGCGCCACGGCCAGCCGCTCGCGCCATTGCCGGGCGGCACGGTCGAGACTGGCCTGGGTGTCCAGCAGCGCAGCCAGCGTGCGGCCAGTCTCTTCGCAGCGCCGCTGCAACTCCACCCAAACCGTCGGACGCAAGGTGGCTTCGCGCAGCGCGGACACCTGCTCGCCATGCTGGCGCAACGCTTCATTGATGCGGCCCTTGCTGCCGCGGGCACCAGGCACGAAATGGCGACGCGCCTCCTGGTCGAGCCGCGTGATGACATCCTGCAGGCTGCGCACACCGGCACTGGCCTCGAACAGCGCGGCGCCAACGTCACCCTCGCCCTTCAGCAAAGCCTCCCCACCCTGGCGCAGACGCGCATGGTCCAGTCCGTAGAGCGACTCGAAATCGGCCCGCTTCAGTCCCCCGGTGAGCTGGTACTCCAGGTCAGCGGAGGCCGGCACCAGGGCATCGTCCGCACCACGCACGGTCAGCGTCTGCCCTCTGCCCTTGCGGCGAACGACGCTGGCGGTGTGCCCGTCACGGTCCAGCAGCACGGCACCCAGGCGCATCGCGGGGTGGTCGTGCATGAAATCGTCGGTGCTGCGCGTCTCGATGCCGTAACGCAGCGCCGTCAGCGCGCGCAGGGTCGAGGATTTTCCGGCTTCGTTCGGGCCGCAAATCAGTTGCAGTCCGACCGTGCCATCGCCCAGATCAAGCCAGCGGTCGGTGAATGGCCCGAAGGCCTGCAGGTGCAGACGCAGCAGTTTCACGGCACATCGCCCGACCCCGGTGCGTCGGGGAGACCGGCGCCCAGCTGGGCCAGCACCATGGCCTCGGCATCGGCCAGCAACGCCCGCCAGTCACTGGAGGTGAGCCGGTCGGGGCGGGCGTCGCCGAGATCAGCGGGCAGGACCGGCACAGCATCCAGCGCCGCCAAGGCCCACCTTGACAAGGCCGCGTCGTCCACCACCAACTGATCGACCAGACGCACCACCTCACCCACCGCATCGGGCCGACCGGACGCCGCAACCCGGTCCAGCGGCGATTGCAGTTGCGTCAACACACGCTCGATCCAGACCTCGGGGCCGTCGCGTTGCCGCAGCGCCGCTTGCAAGGCAGCCTCCAGCGCGCCGGGCTGGCTGGCTTCCAGACGGTGCAAGGGGGACTCACCTTCCAGCCGCACACGCACGACATGCAGTCGCTGCCGATCTCCGGCAAGTGCTTCATCGAGCGCCACCGTGAATCGGATGCACAGGGCATCGATATCGCCCAATCCCTGGCAGGCGATGGTCAAGGCGTGCCAACGAACGACATCCAGCGCGACGAACTCGGTTTGCGTGATTTGCCCGTCCTCAACCGTAACAATTTCGCAACCTTTTGGACCGATTTCCTGTGCGTGCCGCCCTTGCAAATTGCCGGGAAACACGACGCGGGGCGACGATTCCCGCACGACCTGCCGGGCGTGGATATGTCCGAGCGCAAAATAGTCATATCCGGTGGCGATCAGGCGATCGAGCCGGGTGGGCGCGTACGTGCCGTGGTCGGGACTGCCGGTCAGGCAGGTGTGGAGGATGCCGATATTGAAGCAGCCCCGGGTCGGTGCGGGATATCCCGGTACCAGATCTTCTGTCACCGCACGGGCCGGAAAGCTTCGGCCATGCACCGCCACACCCAAATCGCTCAGTACACGGGTTTGGGCGATGCGCGAACTGAACACGTGGACATGGGCTTGCTGGGGCAGTTGACGCGAAATGATGCTTTCCGCATCGTGGTTGCCCCTGACCACAAAAACGAGAATGCCGTGAACGGCCAGTCGGGCGAGTTGTTCGTGGACAAACAGGCCAGTCCGGAAATCGATCCAGTCGCCGTCATACAGATCACCGGCCAGAATCACAAGATTCACCTGCCTGCGCACCGCCAGATCGACCAGAGCGACAAACGCTTGGCGGGTGGCGCCACGCAGGCGATCCACCGGGGCCCCGTCTCGGGCATCGAGTCCCCGCAAGGGACTGTCGATGTGGAGATCCGCTGCGTGGAGAAACCGCATGCAGGCTCAGGCGGTCTCAGACGCTCACTGTGCTTGGTTTTCGATCAGGAATTCGTCCTGCGTGCGGCCGCTTTCGAGCGCAGCCACCAGCCAGCGCGGCTTCAGGCCACGGCCGGTCCAGGTCGAACCCGTCGAGGGATCGCGGTATTTGGCGGCGACCTTGGAGGGTTCCTTGTCCGGATTGGCGACCTTGCGCCCGGTGACCGTCAGGTCCGCGGCGGTGATGCCGTGCTGGGCCATCAGCGTCTTGATCTCGTTGATCACACCGGAACGCTGCGCCGACTGGAACTCAGCGATCGATTTCGCGATTTCCTGCTGCTGGCGCTGCAATGCGTCTTTCTGTGCGATCAGTTCCTGAAGTGTCGTCATGGCTGGAATTGGATTTTGGATGAAGGAAGAGCACATGCTCGGAGTGCAGTATGCCGCCTTTTCACCAGCGGGTCACCGTCCATTCCATGAAAAAATATTAACCACCCGGTATCCATGAACACCCGGCCGGAATACGGCAACCAGAACGCTGGTTATTCCACGGCCACCGGCTGGGATTCCACAGGATTCGGGCGCATCCGGGCATTGAATTGACTGGCCAGACCTGACGGCAGGCTGGACTTGTGGCGGTGGTCCGACCAGTACTGGCGCCAGAGCCGCGCACCGCGCTCGCCATTCCACAGCCCGAGCGCGTGGCGCATGGCGGTAGGCCAGGCACGCCCCCCGTGGTGGATCCGGTCCAGATATTCGAACCACTGGGTTTCCACGGATTCACGGTGATCAGCGGATCCGATTTGCCCGAAAAACCGCGCATCCCAACCCGCCATCCACCACGGATCGTGGTAGGCCTGCCGACCGACCATCACGCCATCCACATGCGCAAGATGGGCCTCGATTTCTCCGTCGGTGCGCACGCCGCCATTGAGGACGATCGTCAGGTGCGGAAAGTCCTGCTTGAGGCGGTAAACAAGTTCCGGCCGCAGGGGCGGGATGTCGCGATTTTCCTTGGGGCTGAGGCCTTTCAGCCAGGCATTGCGGGCATGGACGATGAATACGCTGCAGCCGGCTTCCGCCACGGTGCCGACAAAGTCGCGCACGAAGTCGTAGCGTTCGACCTGGTCGATGCCGATGCGGTGCTTGACCGTCACCGGCAGATCGACCGCATCCCGCATTGCCTTCACCCCATCGGCCACCAGCCGCGGCTCGGCCATCAGACAGGCACCGAACGCACCTTTCTGCACCCGCTCGCTCGGACACCCGCAGTTGAGGTTGACCTCGTCATAGCCCCACTGCGCCGCCAACCGGGCGCAGGCGGCAAGCTCTGCCGGTTCACTGCCACCCAGCTGCAGCGCCACTGGGTGTTCTGCTGCATCGAAATCCAGGTGGCGGGCAGCATCCCCGTGCAACAGCGCGCCGGTGGTGACCATTTCGGTATAGAGCCGGGTCTGGCGTGTCAACAGGCGGTGGAAGTAGCGGCAATGGCGGTCCGTCCAGTCGAGCATCGGGGCCACGGACAGGCGCCACGGCGAGTACACGGGCAGGGGCAAAGGGGCAGCGTAGGTATTCACCCCCGCATTATCCCGGCAGTCCGACAGACCGGTGTGCTGCGACGCCAACCGCGGGAAATCGTGAAGATATTAACGATTGCTGCAATATTTTACGTGATGTTACATTGATGCATGCCATACCCCCGACCACTCTGCTTGATCACCGGTCTGGACCGCTGGGGCATCCCGTCGATCTGGCCGGTGCAGGACCGCATCTGGCCTGAAACCAACCGCTTCACCGATGTGTGGATCGGTGTATTGGCCGCACTGCGCCTGGATCCTTCGGCCTGCCTGCCCTACACGCTGGCCGTGGATTTTCTGGACGACCAGTGGACCCAGTTCCGGCCGTCGCACGACGATCTCTACACGCTCTACGGCATAGAGGTACAGACACTCACCCTCTGGCGGCCACTGATTGACCACCTGCAGGAGCAGCTCAGCGCAGGCCGGCTGGTCATCGCCGATGTGCCAGCGCGTGGTTTGCCCGACGGTGCCGGTGGCCTACTGCATCCGCGCCGCACCACGGAAACCATCGTCATCAACGAAATCGACATCGGGCGCGAACGGCTGGGCTTCTTTCACCGGACCGACTACCGTGTGCTGCAGGGCACCGAATACCGCCGCTTGCTGCACCCCGAATCCGCACCCGAAGCCGAAGCACTGGTCGGCCGGGCCGAGGTCATCAATCTGCACAACCTGGTGCGCCGCCCGCCCGATACCCTGCGCCACCTCTCGCACCAGTTGCTGGAGAAATACCTGCAGCGCGTGCCTACCCGGCACCCACTGCGCCGCTGGAAGCGCCGTTTTGCACACGAGGTCACACCACTGCTGGCGGGCGGATCCACGCACTACCAGCATTGGGCGGATGCCGGGCCGCACCAGCTCGGCGCTGCCGTCGAGCTGGCTGCGTTTTACCTGGTGTGGATCGCGGGCGGCTGCAGCGGCTCGGCCCACCTCGTGCAGGCAGCGGATGCGTTCCGGCAGCTCAGCGTCCTGGCGCGCTCGCTGCTGCTCAAGGGCGCCCGCGCAGTGGAGAGCGGGCAGCCGTTCCAGGAATACGACCTGATCGATCGGATGGTGCGCCACTGGAGCCGCGGCATGGCGCTGCTCGGTGCAGGCGAGATCGTGCTGGACACCCCGACGCTGGTGCTCAGACCAGCGCCCGCAGCGGATGGACGTGCGCAGGCCACGGACTGACGAAGAAGTCCACCACCATCGCCTCGGTCACGTCGGCCAGTTGCGCCGGGTTCCAGCGCGGGTGGTGGTCCTTGTCGATGACGAGCGCGCGGATGCCTTCGACCGTCTCGCTGGCCGTGCCGGGCCGCAGGTGAAAACAGTGGCGCACGAGGTCGCGCTCCATGCGCAGGTCGTTGGCCAGGGTCATCGCGCGGGCACGGCGGATCTGCTCCAGCGTCACGGCCAGCATCAGCGGCGAGCGTTTGTGCAGCGCGGCCAGCGTGTGGCGGGCGAACTCCCCGGAAGCGGCGGCCAGCGAAGCCGCGATGCCGGCCAGGCTGCCCTGGCTGAAATGCAGGTCGATGGACTCGCGCCGTGTCAGCAGAGTGGACTCGGCCACCGGCTGTGCCACGCCAGTGACACACGCGAGCACGTCGTCGGCCGACAACAGCGTGTCGCTGGCGAGCCGGTCCACCAACGCCGGCAGATCCGCTGACCGCACCTGCACATCCGCCAGCCCGACCGCCACCGCGTCGGCCGCCCCCAGCGCCTCACCGGTCATCGCGAGGTATTCGCCCACATGCCCCGGACAGCGCGACAGGAACCAGCCGCCGCCCACGTCCGGGAACAGCCCGATGTGGGTTTCTGGCATCGCGAGCTTGCTGTGCTCGGTGGTGATGCGCAGGCGGGCACCCTGGCTGATGCCCATGCCGCCGCCCATCGTGATGCCGTCCATCACGGCAATGTAGGGCTTGGGGTAGGTGTGGATGAGGTGGTTGAGGGCGTATTCCTCGGTGAAAAAATCCTCCAGCCGGGGATCGCCGGCCAGCGCCGCCTGGTGGAAAAAGCGGATGTCGCCCCCCGCGCACAAGGCCGGCGGTTTGCCCTCGCGGCCCTGGCCTTGCAGCACCACGGCCAGCACGGCAGGATCGGCCGACCAGTGCAGCAGCGCCGCGGTGAGATCCCGGACCATCGACAGCGACAAGGCGTTGAGGGCACCGGAGCGGTGGAGCGTCAGGAAGCCGACGCGGCCACGGACCTGGGCG
>JBEEMX010000020.1:0-15996 GCA_041192465.1 Pseudomonadota bacterium
TGCAGGCGCGGTATGTGGACCGCTCGGGCATTGGCACTGACCTGGTGCTGATCGGCCGCACCGTCTGGGCGATCATTGCGCGATGACCTGGCACCACCTCGACACCGTCCTCACCCGCATCCGCCCGCACCGCGAGCCACTGGCGCTCGTCCTCGACGCGCTGATGGTCGCCGCGTGCTGGAACATCACCTACCTGTTCCGCCTCGGCTTCGAACGCTGGCAGAACGCCCGCCCCGACTACGACGGTTGGGTGCTGGCCGCCGTGCTGGCGGTGTACCTGGGCGTGTTCGTGCTGCTGAAGGTGCCCAAGGGGATGTGGCGCTTCTCGGGCTTCGGCGAGGTGCAGCGGCTGACGGTGGCGTGTGCAGTGGCGGGGATGGTGACGGCGGTGGGCGTGCTGATGGCGCAGCTCGCGCAGGTGCCGCGCGCCGTGCTGGCCCTGCACCCGGTGATCACGCTGATGGGGCTGGCGATGGTCCGCATCGGCTACCGGATGCTTTACGAACACATGCGCGGGCGGATTTCCGGCTCGATGCACGAGACCCGCCGCGCCCTCGTCATGGGCGCGGGCGACGCCGCCAAGCTGCTGATCGCCGGCATCCAGCACCACGGCTGGGTGGTGGTCGGCCTGCTCGACGACGACGCCCGCAAGCACGGCGCCCGCATCGGCAACGTCCCCGTGCTCGGCCCGCTCGACAGCGCCGCCCGCTGGAGCGAGGTCCACGGCATCACCCACCTCATCGTCGCCATGCCGTCCGCCGCGCCCGACCGCCGCCGCCGCGCCCTCGATCTCGCCGCCGCGACCGCGCTGCCTGTCGTCACCGTGCCGACCGCTGCCGAGTTGCGCGACGGGCAAGCCGTGGCGCAGGTGCGCGAGATCGAGCCGGACGACCTGCTCGGCCGCGCCCCGGTGCAACTCGACGAGGGGGGCATCAGCGAGTGCCTGTCCGGCAAGGTGGTACTCATCACCGGTGCCGGCGGCTCGATCGGCTCGGAGCTGTGCCGGCAGGTGGCGCGCTACGGGCCGCTGCGGCTGGTGCTGTACGAGCTGAGCGAGTTCGCGCTCTACCGCATCGAGCAGGAGCTGACCGAGGCGTTTCCGCACATCCCGCTGGTGCGGCTGGTCGGCGATGTGCGTGACCCGGAGCACCTGCGCGCCACCTTCGCCCGCGTGCGCCCGCAGGTCGTGTTCCACGCCGCGGCCTACAAGCATGTGCCGCTGATGGAGGACGACAACGCCTTCGCCGCGGTGCGCAACAACACGCTGGGGACGTGGCGGGCGGCCAGCGCGGCGGCGGCGGCGGGGGCCGAACGCTTCGTGCTGATCTCGACCGACAAGGCCGTGAACCCGACCAACGTGATGGGGGCGACCAAGCGCGCCGCCGAGATGGTGATCGCCAAGCTCGCCGCGCAGATGGCGGAACAGGCCGAGACGGGTACACGCACGCGCTTCATGGCGGTGCGCTTCGGCAATGTGCTCGGCTCCTCGGGCAGCGTGATCCCCAAGTTCAAGGAACAGATCGCCCGCGGCGGCCCGGTGACGGTGACGCACCCGGACATCACGCGCTTCTTCATGACCATCCCCGAGGCAGCGCGGCTGGTGGTGCAGGCCGGGGCCATCGGCGAAGGCGGGCAGGTGTTCGTGCTGGACATGGGCGAGCCGGTGAAGATCGTCGATCTGGCGCGCGACCTGATCCGCCTGAGCGGGCACACGCTGGCGGAAATTCCGATCGCCTTCAGCGGACTGCGGCCGGGGGAGAAGCTCTACGAGGAGCTGCTCGCGGACGCCGATGCGACGCTGCCGACCCGCTTCGAGCGGCTGCGCATCGCCCGGCTGGATGACCGCTCGGCCGATGTGCAGGCGCTGCTGGATTGGGCCGCGGCGCGCTCGGTGGCCAGCGACGACGAGGTGCGCGAGCGGCTGGCGCGGCTGGTCGGTGAATACCAGCCGGCGCGGCCGATTCCCCCCGCCGCGCCGCGCACCCCACCGTTCAGCACAGACCGCTGACCACCGCCGCCAGCGGCGCACCCCGCGCCAGCAAGGCCCGCAGCGCCAGCGGCTCCAGCGCGGCGCTGCAGAGAAACCCCTGCGCCATCTCGCAACCACAGGCCCGCAGCACGGCGCGCTGCCGCTCGGTCTCCACCCCTTCGGCCAGCGTCCGCATGCCCATGGTGCGCGCCAGTTGCACGATCAGCCGCACGATGGCCTCGGCCTGCCCGCTCCCCTCGCGGCCGAGGGCGGCAACGAAGCTGCGGTCGATCTTCAGCGTGTCCACGGGCAGCGTGGCGAGCTGGGCCAGTGACGAGTAGCCGGTGCCGAAGTCGTCGAGCGCGATGCCCAGGCCGAGCGACCGCAGCGACTGCACGCAGGCCAGCGCCCGATCCGGGTCGTCCATCAGCGCCGTCTCGGTGATCTCCAGTTCGAGCCGCGGGCCGGGCAGACCGCTCTCGGACAGCACGGTCTGCACCAGCGCCTCCAGCCCGTCGCGGCCGAGCTGCGCCGCCGAGAGGTTGACTGCCAGCCGCACCGCCGCCGGCCAGCCCGTCGCCTCTGCGCAGGCTTGCCGCAAGACCCACTCGCCCAGCGGCACGATCAAGCCGGTTTCCTCGGCGATCGGAATGAACTCGCTCGGCTCGATCCAGCCGTGGCGCGGATGCTGCCAGCGCAGCAGCGCCTCCGCCCCCACCAGCCGACCATCGCACAGGCTGAACTGCGGCTGGTAATGCACGGCCAGCCGCCCCGCCGTGGGGTGGTTTGCGCTGGAGGCGGCCAGCAGCAGGCCGATGTCCTGGATCACCCCGGCGCGGCGGTTCATGCGGCCCCGCATGGCGGCGTCGAACACGCAGATCCGGTTGCGCCCGCCGTCCTTGGCTTCGTAGAGGGCCAGGTCGGCGTTCTGGAACAGACGATCGGCATCGAGGTTCGGCCCATCGCAGGACGCCACGCCGATGCTGGCCCGCACCTCCACCCGCAGCGACTCGACCACCCACGCCGGTTGCAGTGCGGCCAGCAGCGCCCGCGCCAGTCCATCGCGGGCGGCTGGCGTCAGTGGATGGTCGATCAGCAGCGCGAACTCGTCGCCGCCCAGCCGCGCCAGCACCACGTTCTGCGGCTGCGGCCAGCCCGCGACACAGTCGGTCAGGCGGCGTGCGATCTCCTGCAGCAGCCGGTCGCCGACGGCGTGGCCGAGGGTGTCGTTGACGGTCTTGAAGTTGTCCAGATCGATCAGGCACAGCGTCAGCGGCACCACTGCCTCGGCGCACCGCTGCTGCAGCACATGCCGGTTGGACAGGCCGGTCAGCATGTCGGTGCGCGCCAGCCGGTGCAACTCGCGCGCCTGCTCGCGCACCAGCGTGACATCGCGCACCAGCCCGCGCCAACCCGCCGGCACGCCGTCGCTGTCGAACACCGGCACGCCGCTGAGGCGCCAGATGCGCGGTGTGTCCTGCGGGTGGTGGGGCGAGAGTGTCAGGTCAAGCCCGCGAAACGGTTTGGGCATCCGCAGACAGTCCGACAGTGCCGACACCGCCGTGCGTACCCCCAGCACCTCGACCAGACGGATGCCGATCAACCGATCGCCTTCGTCAAAGCCCAGCGCCCGCGACATCGGCAAGGACACATGCCGCAACCGACCGCCCGCGTCGGTCTCCCAGAGCCAGTCGTCGGCCTGCGTCTCGAAGTCGCGCAGCAGCAGATCCAGCGACTGGCGGCCCCGCAGCGCCGCGGTCTCGGCCCGCAGCCGTGCGACCACACCCGTGCTGATCGATTGCACCGACGCCAGCAGCATCAGGTCCGTCAGCAGCAGCAGCCCGCAGGTGATGTTGCGGACAAACGGTTCGAGCTGCAGCATTCCGAGCAGAACCCCCGCCGACGTGATCAGCAGCCACACCCGCGCAACGCTGCCCACCGGTGCCAGCGACATCGTGCCAATCGGGATCAGGCCGCTGGCCATCAAACCGAGCAGGAAGCGCCGGTCTGGGCTGACCACGGGAAACAGGAAGGCCGCAACCCCGGAAAACATCAGCGCCACCAGCGAGACATACACCAGCAGCCGCCAGCGCACCGCCGGTCGCGCCAGATCCTCCAGCGGTCGTCCCAGTTGGACCAGACTGTCGATGCCGTAACCGACCGCCACCACCGACAGCCCGAGCGGCCAGACCATGTGTACGCCCCAGCCCAGCTCCGGGTAGACCAGCCACGCCGCCAGCAGGCCAAGACCGATGTCGATCACCGCCGCCATGGGGGTGATGCGCAGCAGCATCTGCATCAGGCGTGCGTCGTGGTGGCGGCGCTCGACGGCGTCGGACCAATGGGAAGCCTCGCTGTGGAGGCTGGAGTCGGCGGAGAGGCTGCTCATGCGCAGTTCACTCGGAAAGCAGGAAGGAAGTCATGGCAGCTCCGCAACCGATACGGCACTGATTATCGCGATTTGCACATTTCAGGCGGTCATTTTGCGCGCTCGGAATACACGTTCTGCAGCATCCTGCGCAGTCATCGCTGCAGCGAACAGGTAGCCCTGCGCCTGCAGACAGCCGTGCCGGCGCACGCTGTGCCGCGGCCAGTGCCTGGCCGAGTTCGTGGATGATGAGGTGGCGCTCGGCCATGCGCTCACCCATCGCCGCGTCGAACAGCCGCACCACGCCGCGCCAGCCGACGTGCAAGCCGATCTCGTCATGGACCGGCACTCCACTGACCGACCACCACAGCGTGCGCCGTGCGGGGCTGCGCACCTGCACCTCGACGCCACGGAACGGCGTCCGGCCGGCCAGACAGCCCATCAACCCATGCCACAGACCCCACACGGACAGCAGCCCCCTGCGGACAAGGGGGACAGGCGCCGGCGCGGGCAGACAAACCGTGAGCGCGTGAAGTGGGTCCGAGAGTGCGTCCACTCTCTGCGACTGCGCCGCGTGGCGCCACTTACCATCCTCGGACACTCGCCGGTGCATGGCCGGTACTGCTGGGAAGACCACACCGATGAGATACCACGACAGCATGGAGCGCAGCACGGACGTGCTGCGCCAGGCGTTGCAGCTCATGAAACGCCACGGCAGTGCCCTGCATCCCGTGAACTACACGCTCTGGTACGAGTACGTGCGGGGCGAAAACCCGGCACTGCGGGCCGCCATGGACCGCTACCTCGGCCAACATCTGCAGCTCGACGCGCCCATGGCCGAGGCCCTCTACAAACGCTTCGTCACAGGCAATGGCCTGGATGCCACCCTGATCGAGCGCACCGCGGAGGGCGTCTCCACCGTGCTCACCGGCATGGCCGAATCCGCCGCCCGTGCCGGTGACCAGACCGCCCAGTACGGCACTTCGCTGTCCCGGCTCAGCCAGGAACTCGCCGGCAGCACCCACTCCCCGGCCGTGGAGGAAATGCTCAACACGACGCGCCAGATGCAGATCGCCGTGGCCGAGATGCAGCAGCGCCTGTCCGACAACCAGAGCGAGATCGGCCAATTGCGCACCGAGCTGCGCCGGGTCCACGAGGAGTCGCGCATGGACAGCCTGACCGGGCTGGCGAACCGCCGCGCCTTCGACCAGCACCTGGTCACCTGCCTGGCCGAGGCGAACACACCCGCGCGGCGTTACCAGCGGCCATGCCTGCTGATCGCCGACATCGACCACTTCAAGCGCGTCAACGACACCTATGGCCACCCCCACGGCGACGAGGTGCTGCGGGCCATCGGAGCGATCCTGAAGGACACCACACCCGAGGACTGTCTGGCCGCCCGCATCGGTGGCGAGGAATTCGCCGTGCTGGTGCCCACGCGCAGCTTGTCCGAAGCCCGCGCGCTGGCCGAAACCCTGCGCGTGCGCGTCGCGGCGGCCCGCGTGCGACGCCAGACCCCGGACGCCGCCACCACACGCGTCACCCTCTCGCTGGGCCTGACCCTGTTCCAGCCCGGTGAAACCGGTGCAGCGTTCATGGAGCGCGCCGACCAGGCGCTCTATGCGTCCAAGGACAGCGGCAGGGACCGGGTCACGGTGCTGGCCGGGTAACGTCCGACAGGGTAATCATCAGTATTGAACCAGCCGGTTCATAAATACCATTGGGTGATTGATCGGGTTAATGAACCGATCAGTTCATTAACCAACAGGTATTTTTCATGCTGCGGATGATCCTGAGGCGGCTGGCCTTGTCGGTGCCGCTGCTGTTCGTTGTCACCTTCCTGACCTTCTTCCTGAACAGCCTCGCGCCGGGCGATCTGGCGCGCACGATGATGCAGGGCGAAGGCACCGAGGAGCAGTACCAGGTGCTGCGCCAGGAACTCGGGCTGGACCAGCCGCTGGTCGTGCAGTACGGGCGCTGGGTCGGCCGGGCGTTGGGTGGCGATCTTGGCGTGTCCTTCTTCACCAAGGAACGCGTGGCCGACATGCTCAACGGCCGCATCGGCGTGACGCTGGCGCTGATGGCCGGGGTGTTCGCGGTCTGCGTGACCGTGGGGCTGGCGCTGGGGGTGTTCAGCGCGCTGCGGGGCGGCTGGGTCGGGCGCACGATCGACACGCTGTCGCTGGCGGGGCTGATCTTCCCGTCGTTCTGGGTGGCGCTGGTGTTCATCGCGGTGTTCGCGGTGTGGCTGAAGTGGCTGCCGGCGACCGGGTTCACGCCGCTGCTGGACGACCCGAAGGCGTGGCTGCTGGGCCTCGTGCTGCCGGTGCTGTCGGTGGCGATGCAGCCGATCACGACCGTGGCCAAGCAGACACGGGATTCGATGAAGGACGTGCTGGGCCGCGACTTCATCCGCAGCCTGCGCGCCAGCGGCATCTCCGAACATGCGGTGGTCTGGAAACACGCGCTGCGCAACGCCGCGCTGCCGGTGGTGACGGTGCTCGGCCTCGTGATGGTGGGGGCGATCAGCGGCACGGTGTTCGTCGAGCGGGTGTTCGTCCTGCCCGGCCTCGGCAGTCTCGCGGTCGCGGCGGCGCAGTCCAACGACATCGCGCTGCTGCAAGGGGCGACGCTGTATTTCACGCTGCTGACCATCGTGATCAACCTGCTGGTCGATCTGAGCTACGGCTGGCTGAACCCGAAGGTGCGTGTGCAATGAGTGCCGCCAATGCCGTGAACGCGGCGCCCCGTTCGTTTGTCTCCCGGCTGCTGGGCCGGCCGCTCGCCTGGGTGGCGCTGGTCTGGCTGGCGCTGGTGGTCATGCTGGCGCTGGCGGCCACCTGGGTCGCGCCCTTCGATCCGCTGGAACAGGAGCTGCTGGCCGTGAAGCAATGGCCGGACGCCGTCCACTGGCTCGGCACCGACGGCCTGGGCCGCGACGTGTTCAGCCGCGTGCTGCACGGCGCACTGCCGACGCTGGTCGGCGTGGCGCAGGCGCTGGTGGTCGTCGCGCTGCTGGGCATCACGCTGGGCGTGAGCGCGGGCTACTTCGGCGGGCGCTTCGACGCCGCGGTCAGCCAGGGCATCAACCTGCTGCAGTCGCTGCCGGTCATCGTGGTGCTGCTCGGGGTGCTGACGGTGTTCGACCGCTCGATGCTCGCCGCGATGGTCACGCTGGGCATCACCGGCTCGGCGGGCCTGACGCGGGTGGTGCGCAGCGCGACGCTGAACGTGCGCAGCGAGCTGTACATCGAGGCGGCGCGCATCTCGGGCCTCGGCGACGCGGCGATCATCGTGCGCCACGTGCTGCCGCGCATCGTCGGGCCGGTGATCGTGCAGTGGTCGCTGTTCGCGGCGCTGGCGGTGATCGTGCAGACCGGCATCAGCTTCCTCGGCCTGGGCGTGCCACCACCGGCGCCGACCTGGGGCGGCATGATCTTCGAAGCCTCGGCCAGCCTGAACGACTTCCCGTGGCTGCTGGTGCCCAGCGGCGGCGTGGTGGCGCTGACCCTCCTCGCCTTCGGGCTGCTGGGCGACTCGCTGCGCGACACGGCGGTGGAGACCTGGGCGCGGCCATCGTCCACCGGCAAGACCGCCGCGCAGACGAACACCGCCCCGGTGCGGCCCGCTGCGGAAGGTGCCGTGCTGTCGGTGCGCGACCTGACCATCACGACCGGCCACACAGGCCAAGGCAGCGAGGTGCGCACGCTGGTCCACCAGCTCGACCTCGACCTGATGCCGGCGGAAACGCTCGGCCTCGTCGGCGAATCCGGCTCCGGCAAGACGCTGAGCATCCTGGCGCTGATGGGCCTGCTGCCGGGTGGCACGCAGGTGGCCAGCGGCACGCTGCTGCTCGGCGGCCGGCAGATCGCGTTGACCGACGCACGGGCGCTGGCGGCGCTGCGCGGCAAGACGCTCGGCATGATCTTCCAGGAGCCGATGGCCGCGCTCGACCCCTGTTTCACCATCGGCCACCACCTCACCGAAGTGATCCGCCAGCACAGCGCACTCGGCCCCCGCGAGGCGCAGGCGCGGGCGATCGCGCTGCTGCGGCAGGTGAAGATCCACGACCCCGAGAGCGTCGCCCGCCGCTATCCGCACCAGGTCTCGGGCGGCATGGCGCAGCGCGTCGGCATCGCGCGCGCCCTGGCGCCGAACCCGACCGTGCTGTTCGCCGACGAGCCGACCACGGCGCTGGACGTGACCGTGCAGGCCGAGATCCTCGAACTGATGCGCGAACTGGGCCGCGAGCACGGCATGGCGGTCGTCTTCGTCACGCATGACTGGGGCGTGGTGGCCGACATCTGCGACCGGGCGATGGTGCTGTACCGGGGCCGGGTGCTGGAGACGGCCGACGTGCTCGACATCTTCGAGCGGCCACAGCACCCCTACACCGCCGCGCTGCTGCAGGCCAACCCGCACAGCGCCCCGCCCGGCCAGCCGCTGCCGACCGTGGACGAGACGCTGGCGCGCATCGCCGCCGAGGAGGCCAAGGCATGACGATCCCCCTCCTGCAAGTCGAGAACCTGCGCGTCGAATTCCCCCAAGGGCGTGGCCAGGTGTTCCAGGCCCTCAAGGGCGTCAGCCTGACGATCGGGCGCGGCGAGACGGTCGGGCTGGTCGGCGAATCCGGCTCGGGCAAGACGACGATCGGCAAGGTGATCCTCGGCCAGACGCCCGCCACCTCGGGCCGCATCCTCTACGACGGCGAGGACATCACCCACGCCAGCCGCGAGCGCCGCCGCCAGCTCGGGCGCGAGATCCAGGTGGTGTTCCAGGACCCCTACGGCTCGCTCAACCCGTCGCGCACCATCGGCGACACGCTGGCCGAGCCGCTGCTGGCCGCCGGCCACCGCAACACCACCGAGATCCGCGACCGCACCGCCGACATCCTGCAGCGTGTCGGCATGCCCGTGGACACCGCCGCCCGCTACCCCGGCCAGTTCTCCGGCGGCCAGCGCCAGCGCATCGCCATCGCCCGCGCCGTGATCGGCCGGCCGCGGCTGGTGGTGTGCGACGAGCCGGTCAGCGCGCTGGACCTGTCGGTGCAGGCGCAGGTGCTCAACCTGCTCAACGAGCTGCAGCAGCGCATGGCGCTGAGCCTGCTGTTCATCTCGCACGACCTGACCGTCGTGCGCCACGTCTCGCGCCGCACCGCCGTGCTCTACCAGGGCGAGATCGTCGAGCACGGCGACGCGGCGCAGGTCCACGACGATCCGCAGCATCCCTACACGCGGGCGCTGCTGGCCGCCGCCCCGGTGCCGCACCCCGTCCTGCAGCGCGAGCGCCGCGAAGCGTGGCGGCTGGCCCGCACCGCGATCACCCCCAACTGATCCCACCAGATTCCATGTCTACCCAGGAGACTCCCATGACCCAGCACGCGACCCTGCCCCGGCTGACCCGCCGCGCCCTCCATGTCCTGCTCGCCGTGGCTGCCCTCGGTACTGGCGGCGCGGCCCTCGCCCAACAGAAGGTGCTCACCGTCGGCAACCCCTTCGCACCGCTCAGCATGGACCCGTCCGTCAGTGGCAACGGCCGCGCCGGCACGCACCTGATGCCCGCCTACGAACCGCTGATCCGCGTGCGCGCCGACGGCAGTTTCGAGGCCGCGCTCGCCACCGCCTGGGAGATGAGCGCCGACAGCAAGGAAGCCACCTTCACGCTGCGCAAGGACGCCAGGTTCAGCGACGGCGAGCCGGTCACCGCCGAAGCCGCCAAGAAGTCGATCGAGTACTGGCGCAACAAGAAAGGCCCGTTCTCGGTCAACCTCGCCAACGTCACGTCGATCGACGTGCTCGACACGCACCGCTTCAAGATCAAGCTCAGCTCGCCCAACCCGGCGCTGCTCAACCTGTTCGAGGCCTACTGGCTCAGTGGCGACCTCATCAGCCCGAAGGCGCTGGACAAGCCCGACCAGCTCGGCACGCAGACCTTCGGCGCCGGCCCCTACAAGCTCGACCCCGCCGCCACCGTCACCGGCAAGACCTACACCTACGTCCCCAACGAGCACTACTACGACAAGTCCCGCGTCCACTGGGACAAGATCGTGCTGAGCGTGTTCGAGGACCAGAACTCGGCCATCCAGGCGATGAAGGCCGGCCAGGTCAAGCTGCTGGTGAGCGACCCGGTCACCGGCCACGCCAACGCGACCAAGCTCGACAAGAACATGCGCATCGTCTCCGAGCCGGTGCAGTGGAGCGGGCTGGTCATCGTGGACCGCGACGGCACCATCAACCCGGCCCTCAAGGACGTGCGCGTGCGCCAGGCGATCAACCACGCCATCGACCGCAAGCTCATCGCCAAGGCGCTGCTGGGCAACTACGCCGACCCAAGCGCACAGCTCCAGGGCAAGGGCTTCCTCGGCCATGACCCGGCCAACGACACCCGCTATCCCTACGACCCCGCCAAGGCCAAGGCGCTGCTGGCCGAAGCCGGTTATGCCGGTGGCATGGAGCTGAAGCTGGCCTACGTGAACAACACGCTCAGCACCACCATGTCGCAGGTGCTGGCCGGCCAGTTCAAGAAGGTCGGCATCACCGCCAAGCTGACCGAGCTGCAGGGCTTCGGCGCGATGCTGGCCGCCGCCAAGGCCAAGTCCTTCGACACGCTGGTGTTCAACAGCAACTCGGGCGTGCCCAACCTGGCCCGCTTCCAGACGCTCTCGCCCAAGGGCAGCCTGAACTTCTTCGGCAACGAGGACACCACGCTGACCAAGCTGATGGACGAGGCCGCCAACCTCCCGCTGCCGCAGTCCGAAGCGGCGTGGAAGAAGGTCTACGCCCGCGTCACCGAGCTGGCCTGGTTCGCCCCGATCGCCGCGACGCACAACGTCTACTTCGCCACCGACGAGGTGAAGACGCCCAAGGTCGGGCAGTCGGTGGTGATCGACCTGGTCAACGTCGTGCCCTCCAAGTGATCCACAGCGCCTTGAGTGACTTGACCTGACGACCACATGACCGACACCACCACTCCCCCGCCACTCGACCCCGCCCTCGCCGAGGTGGACCGCCGCTGGAAAGCGTCCGGCGTCCCCGGCCTCTACGAAGGCAGCGGCCCCGAGATGCGCGAGCGCGCCCGCAACATCCGCGCCTTCCTCTACCCGAAGCCCCTGCTGCCCACCGGCCGCATCGAGAACTTCACCATCCCCAGCGCAACGGGCACGACAGCGCCGACCGGCCCGGCGATCCCGATGCGCGCCATCTGGCCACTCGACACGCCGGAGCCGACCGCCACGCTGGTCTATTACCACGGCGGCGGCTGGATCGTCGGCGACATCGACTCGCACGAGGCGCACTGCATCCGCATCGCCAACCGCACCGGCGCCGTCGTCGTCAGCGTCGGCTACCGGCTCGCGCCCGAAGACCCGTTCCCGGCCGGTGTACACGACGCGCTCGACGCCGTGCGCTGGGTCCACGCGCACCGGGCGCGGTTCGCGGGCGCCGACCGGCCGCTCGCGGTCGGCGGCGACAGCGCGGGCGGCAACCTCGCGGCGGTCGCGGCGGTCGTGTGCCGCGACGAGGGCATCGCGCTGGCGGCGCAGCTCCTGCTCTACCCCGCCACCGACCTGACCGGACCCGGCCACGGCGCCGTCGGCGAGATGTACCTCGGCACCGGCCCCGACGCCGAAGCCAAGGCACGCGACCCGCTCGTCTCGCCACGCTGGGCGCCGACGCTGGCCGGGGTCGCACCCGTGCTGCTCGGCGTGGGGCCGCACGACTTCCTGTACCGCGACAACCTGGCCTACGCCGCCGCGCTGCAGGCGGCGGGCGTGCCGACCGCGCTGCGCGAGTTCCCGACGCTCAACCACGGCTTCTTCAGCTACACCGCGATCTCCGAGGACAGCCGGGTTGCGGCCGACGCGCTGTGCGACGAGCTGCGGGCCATGCTGGTGGCCGCGGCGCACTGAGACGGCATGGACCCGGTCGTTCTCAACATCCTGACCGTGGCGATCGAGGAGTTCGCCGAGCACGGGCTGGCCGGGGCGCGTGTCGATGCCATCGCCGCGCGCACCCACACCAGCAAGCGCATGCTGTACTACCACTTCGACAGCAAGGAGCGGCTGTACGCGGCGGCGCTGTCGCACGCCTACGCGCAGATCCGCCGCGATGGCCCCGAGCCCGACTACGGCGCACTGCCCGTGCGCGAGGCGCTGTCGGCCTACGTCGGCCACGTCTTCGACATCCACGTCGCGCACCCGCAGTTCGTGCGGCTGGTGATGGGCGAAAACCTGCTCGGCGGGCGCTTCGTGCGCGAGATGCCCGAGGTGCGCGAGGCCAATCTGCGCGGCATGGCGGCGCTGGGGCGTCTCCTCCAGCGGGGCCAGGCCGAGGGCGTGGTGCGGGCGGACGTGCAGGTGCTGGAGGTCTATGCGAACACGGTCGGGCTGTGCTTCCACTTCGTCTCGAACCGGCAGACCTTCGCCGCCATCTTCGAGCAGGGCCTCGACCCCGCGCAGGTCACGCAGGCGCGGCGACGGGCGATCATCGACACCATCGAACGGCAGGTCTACCCATGAACATCCCGACCATCGAGCACCTCTACGACGCGGTGGTGGACATCGGCCCACGCCGTGCGTTAGGCCGGTCACCGCTGGGCGAGCGGTTCATCATCGACATCCTCGGCGGCACGTTCGAGGGACCACGGCTGCGCGGACGCGTGCTGCCCGGCGGGGCGGATCGGCAACTGGTGCGGCCGGACGGCGTGAAGGAGCTGGATGCGCTGTACGAGATGGAGACCGACGACGGGGCGGTCCTCACCGTCCACAACCGCGTGCTGATCGAAGACCCGTCGCCGGACGGGCGCTATGCGCGCTCGGTGGTGCGGCTGACGGCGCCGGACGGGCCGCATGCGTGGCTGAACCGGCGGATCTTCGTCGGGACGCTGACGCCGCTGCCAGTGGAGCGCAAGGCGGTGCGGATCGGGGTGTATCTGCTGCGTTGACGAGTCGGTACGGGGCTATCCGAACAGCGCCGCCACCGTTTTCATCGACAAGAACAGCCGCGCCGGCTGGCCTTGCAGCGGGGTGAAGCCGAAGTGCCGGTAGAAGGCTTCGGCAGACTCGTTCTTCGCCTCCACCAGCACCGCCATCGCCCCGACCATGGCCGCAGCATCCAGGCTGCGGCGCAGGGCGTCCATCAGCAGGAACTCACCCTGATTGCAGCCCTTGCGTGTGGTGTCTACCGCCAGACGACCCAGCAGGACAACGGGCAATTGCGGATAGCGCGGGATCTTGCGGGCCAGCTCGGGCGGCAGTTCGTCGGCCGTGACGGTCGAGGCGGACAGCATGTAGTAGCCCAGCACCTGCGGCGCCGGCGGCTGCACCAGCACGAAGGCAGCGGCCACGCGCTTGTCCACATCCTGCCGGGCCTGCTGCTTCAGGTAGCGGCCGAGCGCCTCGGTGCCGCACGAGAAGGCGCTGCGGTCGTGGTGCTTGTCGAGCGGCTCGACGCCATGCGGGGCCACCTGCGCAGCCAATCAGATCCCCATCTGCCGGCGATAGTCGGCCGCGGCCTGGCGCAGGCGATCAGCCGGTGCCGGGGGATCGAGCAGTGCGCTGACAAAGGCGATCTGGTCGGCACGGCTCAGATGGAGGGTCTCGTGTTCCTGGATGACCTTGGCCGCCGCGGCCTGCGCGCTGGCCACCACGAACTCGCTCAGCGTGCGCCCGGCGAGCGTGGCGGCGCGCACCAGCACGGCCTTCTGCTCGGCGGTGATCCGGGCTTCCAGGCGCGCGGTGCGCACCTTCTCGGGCGTTTCGATCGATAGAGGCCCGGCTATAGTCAATCGCCTAACTCATCACAAAAATGCCTTATCAGCAGGAAGAGCCAAGGAAGCTGGCTAGCCTGCAAACACAGCACGTTGACGGGTGGATGTCCCGAAGGCCACGCCACCAAGGCCCCAAGATCAGAAATCGCGTACTGCTGATCCGCTGGATCGGTGACCCCTGGTGACACGCAGGCGCGAATCAGGGCCACGCACACCTCGGTTAGGCAGAGGTCAGAACCCCCAGGTACGTCCACCAGTCCTTGCCGATGCGGATCGTCGCCATGGCGTGGTGTGTCCCGAGAGCAAAGCCACAGTCCCAGCGTTGATCGGGTGGCTGGGTCACATGGTCCGCTGGCAGCTTGGCTGCGATCTTGCGCAGGATGTGCCAGTCTTTCTTGTTCGATTGCGCACGGGTTCCATACAGCACGCCGTAGGTGAACTCCAGTTGACTTGCGCCGTTCTCTTGCAGCCACGCAGGCCCATGCTGGACGACGTTGTCGGCGAAGTTCTCGCTCATCTCGTCATTGAGGCACCGCGGACCACTCTTGAGCGTCACGGCCTTGAGCACAGCGCCGGTCAGGCACTTGCCGTCCAATGCCGAGTTGGCGGTGTGCATCCCGCTCGGAACGGTCTGCCAGCCATACACCGGCAGCGCCACGTCTTCGATCATCCGGCCAGCAGACGTTTCGATCGACGAGAACAGCTTGGCGGCCGGGATGTGGCTCTCCAACTGGCTCAAGCGGGTGAACTGCTTCAGATGCGCGTAGATCAGCAGAACGAACGGGCTGGTGCTGAAGGCTCCCAGGCGCGCATTGGTCAGCGGCAGCGAGGCAACGTGCGCTTGGACCCGTGTGCGGAACCCGTTTTCCAATGCCAGGATGCGGGCCTGCGACTGCGGGTCGCGGTCCACGGCGACCAGATCGGCCAGTACCTGCCGCTTGCTGAACACCGTCGGGGGAACCTTCTTCGGAAGGCCGGTATGCGAGGTGGCCATCGGTTCAGTGCTCCTGGGACAAGGTTGCGCGCAAGGTTCGGACGCGGTGCTGTGTCTTGGGTGCGGCGTAACGGGAATCGTCTCCTTCGTCGTCGCCCCAGATGATCGTCTTGCCGTCCTTGAACCACTTGCGGGTGCGGACGTGCGACTGCAGATAGACCAGTCGATAGCCTTCCCGCGCGTCCAGATACGGTATCCAGCCACGCCGCTGGAGCTGGTCGAGCGCCCCGGCCACCACATCGCCCGCCACACGGCCCAGCCGTGTCGGAACCGCGTTGCCAATCTGCGTGTATTGCTCGGCCACCGATCCCTTGAAGACCCAGTCGTCCGGAAACTCCTGCACACGGGCGTACTCGCGCACCGACAGCGCACGGGTCTCGGTCGGGTGGCACAGCGAGGTGCTGGCGTGGTTGGGCAGCGTGACCAGCGTCGGACACGGCAACGCCATCGTCAAGCGTCGCCACCACCCGGATCGCCCCCCTTTCGAGGAAAGACTTCTTGCGCTCGCTGAAATCCATGATGACGGGCTGAGGGTCATGCAGGTTGTCGAGCGCATCCCCAAGGGACTGCCACGGCAAGCCGGTCTCGGGTGCGCCGTCCTCCAGCAGGGAGCGTTGGGCAGGCTGAACATCGGCCTCGACATCGGCGGGGTTGTGGTGCGTCGGCGCAGGGAAATCGACCTGTGCGTTGTAACGATTACCAATGAAGAGAACACGCTCGCGGATCTGCGGCGCCCCGTAATTGACCGCGTTCACCTCGAAGGCATCCATGTGGTACGGCGTGCCCTCCAGCGCCTGCAGATCGCGGGCAAACATCTGGACCACCGAACCAGGCATTTCCTCCGGCTCCAGCGGCCTCAGCGCGCGTTCATTGATCGGACGGTGCTTGAGCGCCGCCGAA
>JBEEMX010000021.1:0-15445 GCA_041192465.1 Pseudomonadota bacterium
GCCGGTGCGGCCCATGGCGATGCCGATGTCGGCGGCCTTGAGCGCGGGCGCGTCGTTGACGCCGTCGCCGGTCATCGCCACCACGTTGCCGTCGGCCTGCAGCGCGGCGACGATGCGCAGCTTGTGGCGCGGCGCGACGCGGGCGTAGACGCTGGTGCGGCGCACGGCCTCGGCCAGTGCGGGGTCGTCCAGCGCGTCGAGGTCGGCGCCGGTCAGCACGGAAGCCGGGGCATCCGCTGCGACGATGCCGAGATCGGTGGCGATGCGCACGGCGGTGCGGGGGTGGTCGCCGGTGATCATGACGACGCGGATGCCGGCACCGTGCGCTTCGCGGATCGCCACCGCCGCTTCAGGGCGTGGCGGGTCGATGATGCCGACCGTGCCGACGAAGACGAGGTCGCGCTCCAGCACGTCGGGGGCCGCGGCCATGTCCTCGTCCGGCCCGAGCGGGCGGTAGGCGACGGCCAGCGTGCGCAGCGCGGCGTCCGTCAGCGCGCCCACGTCGCGCAGGATGCGCGCGCGCCCGTCCGCGTCCAGTGCCACCATCTCCAGCCCGACCCGCGCCTGGGTGCAGCGCCCGAGCAGCACGTCCGGCGCGCCCTTGGTGATGAGCACAGGCCCATCGCCGTGGTCGTGGTCGCGCGCGATGGTGGACATCATCTTGCGGTCGGAGGTGAAGGGCAGCTCGGCGATGCGCTCGAAGCGGGTGGTGCGCCGGGTGTGGGTGCCCAGCTTGCGTTCGGCGACGAGGAAAGCGGCTTCGGTCGGATCACCCTGGATCTCCCAGGCGCCGTCCGCTGTCTGGCGCAGATCGGCGTTGCTGGCGAGGCTGCCGCCGCTGAGCACGGCGGTCTGCTCGTCGTGCAGCGGGCCGGCGGCGAGTGCGGTGCCCTGGTGCTCGACGCGGCCGTCCGGCACGTAGCCGACCCCCGTGACCTGCGTGCTGCCCGAGGCGGTCACCACCCGCACGATGGTCATCTCGGCGCGGGTCAGCGTGCCGGTCTTGTCGGAGGCGATCACCGAGGCCGATCCGAGCGTTTCCACTGCGGCCAGCGTCTTGACGATCGCCTGCCGGCCGGCCATGCGCTGCACCCCCATCGCCAGCACCACCGACAGGATCGCCGGCAAGCCCTCCGGCACCACCGCCACCGCCAGCGACACGCCCAGCAGCAGCATGCGCACGAGATCGGCCGGGGTGTGCGTGGCCGACATCGCCAGCACCGTGCCGACCACCGCGACCGCGATCACCGCCGCTGCCAGCCCGAGCGTGCGGCTGATGCGGGCGATTTCCTGCTGCAGCGGGGTGGGGGCGGCGGTGGTGGCGTCGAGCAGGGTGGCGATGGCGCCCATCTCGGAGTCCATGCCGGTGGCCGTCACCAGTGCCCTGCCGCTGCCCTGCACGACGGCGGTGCCCTTGTAGACCATGCACAGCCGGTCGCCGAGGCTGACCGATTCGGGCAGCGTTGCGGTGTCTTTCAGGACGGCCTGGCTCTCGCCGGTGAGCGAGGCTTCCTGGAGGTGCAGCGCCGCGGCCTCGACCAGCCGCGCATCCGCCCCCACCGCATCGCCCTCGGCCAGCACGAGCAGGTCGCCGCGCACCAGATCGGCGCTGGGAATGCGCTGGAGCTGACCGCTGCGCAGCACGGAGGAGGTCACGGCCGTCATTCGCGCGAGCGCGGCGACGGCGTGGTCTGCCTTGGCTTCCTGCAGCAGCCCGAGCACGGCGTTCAGCACGACCACCAGCCCGATCACGGTGGCGTCCATCGGCCAGCCGTGGCGCCCATCGAGCAGCCAGACGCCGGTGGCGATCGCGGCCGCCACGAGCAGCAGCAAGACCAGCGGGTCGGTGAGCTGCGCCAGCGCCCGCTGCCAGAGGCCGGTGCGGGCACTGGCGCGCAGGCTGTTGGGACCGTCCTGCGCGCGGCGGTGGGCGGCCTCGTCTGCCGCCAATCCCAGCGCGAGATCGGTGCCCAGCCGCTGCGCCACCGTTTCGGGTGACAGCAGCGAGGGATCGTCCAGGGCGGTGCGATCAGGTGGCATGGGGGTGTCCGGACCACACCCCTTGCCAGATCAACGGATGCGCCGACGGCCGAGGAAGCCGATGACGCCCAGGCCCGCCATCATCATCGCCAGCGAGCCGGCTTCGGGCACGGGCGACACAGGCAGCAGGGTCGAGCTGAGCGTGTAGAAACCGCCCAGGCTGCCCACGCCGGCACCCGTCAACTGGTAATAGTAGTCGCCCAGACCCAGGATGCCGAAGGCGTGCGAGATGCTGCCCGTCACGTCGTTGAAGGCGAAGCTGCCGACTGCAGCGTCCACCACCCCCGCCTCCTTGAACAGCGACACCTGGCCGCCGGTGATGTTCAGCGCGCTGGTCAGGTTGTTCGACACCGCGGTGCTGAACAGGGTTTCTGCCGCGGTGAGGCTGAAGAGGTAGCTGTCATTGAAGCTGCCGACCGGCGTGACGACGGAGGCCACTTCGAGTGCGCCATGCACACCCCAGTCGGTGGTGGTGACGGCCTGGGCATTGAAGGCGAGCGTGCCGGTGACGGCGGCAGTGGCGGCGAGGAGGGCGTGATGGACGCGCATGGTGTGCTTTCGGTAAAGGGTGAATAGAGGGTTGACAGCGGCAAGAAACTCCATCGTTCCATCGGGTTATTCCGGCGTCTGTGCCCTGGCGCACATGGACACCGCCTTCAGGGGGGGGCGGCGCGCGGCCTTCCAGCGGGTGCCGGCCAGTCCCGCCAGACCGGCGAGGAACAGCATGGCCGTGGCCGGTTCGGGCACCGGTGTCACCGGCCCGCCGCTGAAGCCCAGACTGCCGTTGTCGACGAGATTGGTGCCGAAGTTCTGTGCGCCGCAGTCGGTGGACACGAGGTTGTCCGTCAGCGTGACCGCGCCGTTCAGCCCGATCGCACGGCCGCACACGATCTGCGCCCCCCCGTTGAGCGTCACGCTGGTCAGGGCCAGCAGGTTGCCGGCGAAGTCGGTGCCGGTGCCCAGCGTGGCGGAGCTGCCGATCTGCCAGTAGACGCCGCTGCTGGCGCTGGCATTGACCACGCTCACGAACGAGTCGCTGGCGGTGGTCAGCGTGCTGCCGATCTGGAACACGAAGTCGCTGCTCGGGTTGCTCAGGAAATCGAGCACCAGCCCGCCCGTCAACTGCGCCGAGGTGTCGAAGCGGTAGACGCCCGGTGTCAGCGTGGTGAATCCGGGCGAGCCGAGCACATGGCCCGTCAGGTTGACGCCAATGGGCAGCGCAGCGAGTGCGTTGTAGGCCGTCACGGCGTCCGCCATGGCGGTCTGGGCGGTGCCGTCGTTGGCGTGGACGGTGCCGCCGCTGACGTTGGTCCCGGCGACCAGGCCGGTGATCGAGGTGCCGGGGCTGGTGCCAACGTCGCCGAAGATCTGCGTGGGCGGGTTCGGGGCGCTGTGGGCGTCGGTCACGGTGGTGCCGGCCAGCACGGCGAAGGTCTGCGCCGAACCCAGTGCGGGGGCTGCCTGCGCGGACAGGGCCGCGAGCGCGATTGCCGCCGCGAGCGCGAGGGCCTTCGGGGCCGGGTTGAAATGGCGAATCAAAGGGGTGTGCATAGCGGGCTTTCGTTGGCACCGGACCAAGGGCCGGTGCGGGCTTGGGGTCTGTTCGCTTGTATGCGCACGGACCGCGCCGGTCTGTGCGGCAGCGAACATGGATCGACCAACCCACCGGGGTATGCGCGCTACCGCACAGAGTCGGTGCATGGTGTGCATGCACAGTGCCGCATGACCCCTGCCCGCAACCACCTGATCGAATTGCTGCCCGCCCTGGACCGGCAACGCCTGCTGGCCCGGTGCGAAGCGGTACCGCTGGCGCTGGCGCAGGTGCTCTGTGTGCGTGGTGCCCCGCTGGCCCATGTCCATTTCCCCCTCGACGGCTTCATTGCGCTGGTGAACCACCTCGATTGCCACCCGGGTCTGGAGGTCGGCATGGTCGGGCGCGAAGGCGTGCTCGGGGCGTCCCTGGTGCTGGGTGTGGCGACGGTGCCGCTGCAGTCGCTGGTGCAGGGCGCTGGCACCGCGTGGCGGATCACGGTGCCGGATTTCCTGGCGGAGCTGGAGCGCAGTCCGGCCCTGCGCCACTACCTGCACCGCTTCCTCTACGTGCGCATGGCGCAGCTCGCCACGTCGGCCGCCTGCCTGCGCTTCCACCTCATCGGGCCGCGGCTGGCGCGCTGGTTGCTGATGAGCCAGGACCGCGCCGGCGCCGACCACCTCCAGGTCACGCACGAGTTCCTGTCCAGCATGCTGGGCGTGCGCCGGGTGGGGGTCACCGTGGCGGCCGGGGTGCTGCAGCGGCGCGGCCTGATCCTCTACCACCGTGGTGTGCTGCGCGTGCTGGACCGCGCCGGTCTCGAAGCCAGCGCCTGCACCTGCTACGCCACCGACCAGCGGACCTACGCCGAGTGGCTCGGCGTCCCGTCATTCGCAGCGCGGCACCTCGTCTGACAGACGCCGGTCGGGCCGGGCCACACCATCGTGCCTTGCCAACCCATTTTCGCGGCACCCCCTGGCGCCGCGGTCGGAGCGTTCCATGCAAACCCCCATTCAGTCCGGCCCCCACTGGAGCACCGCCTCGTTCGGTGACACCGCCGACACCTCGCCGATGGAGCTGTCCGCCCTCGGTGACCACCTGGACCTGTGCCGCGGCCTGCGCGGGCGGCTGTTCGCTGCACGCTGCCGCGCCGAGGTGGTGCGCGGGTTCGTGGCCTCGCACCTCGTCACGACGGCGCTGGGCGCAGTGGCACTGGGTGCGGTGGTGCTGGGCACGACCGGTTGGCGGGTGCTTTAAGGCATGGCGCCACTGGAACTGCTGCGCCTGGTCCCGGACGCCTCGGCGGCGCTGCAGGACATCCTCGGGGCTTCGCCCGACGCCGTGCAGCCACCGATCCGTGCCGAGATCTTCGGCCCGCAGCGCTT
This sequence comes from Pseudomonadota bacterium, assembly GCA_041192465.1. Taxonomy (GTDB): domain Bacteria; phylum Pseudomonadota; class Gammaproteobacteria; order Burkholderiales; family Burkholderiaceae_C; genus Sphaerotilus. Next base: position 4,957 of record JBEEMX010000021.1, read on the forward strand.
CGCCCAGCACGGCCGCAGCCTCGGCGAAACCCACCGCGCCGAGCGGGCCACCTCGCACGCGCAGACGTTTTTCCCGCGCCTGCGCAGCAACATCGACGCGCTGCGCCACGCCCACCGCTACATCGGCGTGCAGGCCGCCACCGGCTACGACATCAGCCCGGCCGCCGAGTGGCTGCTCGACAACTTCCACCTGATCGAGGCGCAGCTCAAGGAGATCCACGACGGCCTGCCGCGGCGCTATTTCCGCGCCTTGCCAGTGCTGGTGGACGAGCCGCTGGCGGGACTGCCGCGCATCTACAGCGTCGCCTGGGCCTTTGTCGCCCACACGGACGGTGCCTTCGACGATGACCTGCTGGTGCAGTTCCTGTGCGCCTACCAGGAGGCGCGTGGCCTGAACCTGAACGAGCTGTGGGCGCTGCCGACGACGCTGCGGGTGGTGCTGATCGAGAACCTGCGCCGGCTGGCCGAGCGGGTGGCGGCCAACAAGGCGGCCCGCGAGGTGGCCAATCTGTGCTGCGACCGCATCGACACCTGTCTGCTGGAGGACCTGGACCGGCTGCTGCAGGTGCTGACGCAGCGGGGCGTCGGGCCGGTGTTCCTGGCCCAGATGGCGGCGCGGCTGCAGGACCGCTGGGCTGGCGAGGCCAGCGACGTGCAGGCCCGCGTGCTCGGCTGGCTGCATGCCGCATTGCCCGACCTGGCCGCACTGCAGACCCAGCAGCGCGCCGACCAGGCGGCCGACAACCTCAGCGTCAGCAACGCCGTCACTGCGCTGCGCGCCATCGGCGACGCGGACTGGTCCGACATCGTCGGCCGCACCAGCGCGCTGATGCAGCGCATGCTGGCGTCGCCCGTGTTTGCCGCCGAGCAGGCGATCACCCGCGACCAGACGCTCCATGGCATCGAGCTGCTGGCCCGGCGCAGCGGCCTCAGCGAGGTGGCGGTGGCCGACACGCTGCTCGGTCTGATGCACGCCGCGACCGACCCGGGGCAACCCAGCGCCGCGGCCGGCCATTGGCTGTTCGACGCGGGCCGGCCGGCGCTGCTGGCTGCGCTGGGGCTGCAGGAACGCACCGCGCGGGTCTGGCGGGCGGCCGCCCACCGGCTGGCGCTGCCGCTCTACCTGGGTGTGCTGCTGGCGGGCACGGCCGGCGTGATCGCCTGGCTGATGCGGCGCCACGGCGTCGAGGCGCTCAGCGACTGGCACTTGCTCGGCGGGGTGCTGGGCGTCGTGCTGATGCTGTTTCCGGTGTCCGAGGCGGTGGTGGCCGTGCTCCACCGGCTCATCAGCGAGTCTGCCCGGCCGCAGCACCTGCCCCGGCTGGCGCTGTCCGAGGGCATTCCGGCCGAACACCGCGTTCTGGTGGTCATTCCCGGCATGCTGACCGATGCGGCGACCACCGCGGCGCTGGTGCGCCGGCTGCTGCTGCACCACCTGGCGAATCCCGAGCGCCACACGCAGTTCGCGCTGCTGACCGACTGGGCCGACGCCGACACCGCGCAGTGTGCAGGCGACGCGGCGCTGCTGGCCGACACGCTGCAGCAGATCCGCGCCCTCAACGCGCGCCACCCCGCCGCCGATGCCGCGGTGCCGCGCTTCCTGCTGCTGCACCGCGCGCGCCTGTTCAGCCCCACCGAGCAACGCTGGATCGGCTGGGAGCGCAAGCGCGGCAAGCTGGAGCAGTTGGTCGAGGCCCTCGTCTCCCCCGTGCCCGGGACCGCCGAACCCTTCCTGTACCTGGGTGCCGAGTCGCATCTGGCGCCGGACACCCGTTACCTCGTCACGCTCGACAGCGACACCCGCCTGCCACCCGGCCGGCTGCGCGAGCTGGTCGGTGTGGCCGCGCACCCGCACAACCAGCCGCGCTTCGGCCCCACCGGCCGCACCATCGTCAGCGGCTACGGCATCCTGCAGCCGCGCATCGTCACGCCGCTGCCCGCCCCGGCCGATGTCACCGTCTACCACTGGCTGTTCGCCGGCCAGTGCGGCATCGACCCGTACAGCGCCGCCAGCTCCGAGGTTTACCAGGACCTGTTCGGCGAGGGCACCTTCACCGGCAAGGGGCTGCTGAACGTGCAGGCCATGCACGCCGTTCTCGCCGGCCGCCTGCCTGCGGGGCGTGTGCTCAGCCACGACCTGCTCGAAGGCTCGATGGTCCGCTGCGCCACGGTCACCGACATTGCGCTGGTCGAGGACGCCCCGTTCCACGCCGATGTGGCCGCTTCGCGCGTCCACCGCTGGACGCGCGGCGACTGGCAATTGCTGCCCTTCCTGCTGCAGCCGCGGCGCTACGGCCTGCGGGCGGTCAATGCCTGGAAGCTGTTCGACAACCTGCGCCGCTCGCTGGTGGCGCCCATGTCGCTCGGGCTGCTGCTGCTGTCGCTGGGCGGGGTGGGGGTGTCGCCCTGGGTGGCGCTAGGGCTGGTGCTGGCGGCGTTTGCCGCGGGGCCGCTGATGGGGTCGGTGGCCGGTTTCCTGCCGGGCCGTGCCGACCTGGCCTGGGCGTACTTCCTGCGGGCGGCCGCGCGGGATGCGGGCCGGTCGCTGGGCGTCGGCCTGTTCCACCTGGCGCAATTGCTGCAGCACACGCTGATGGCGGTGGACGCGATCGTCCGTGCGCTCTACCGGATGGTGGTCAGCCGGCGGCACCTGCTGCAGTGGACCACCGCGGCCACGGCGCAGGCCGCCGCGTCGGTCGATCTCCGGACCGTGGCGCGCGGCCATGCCTCGGAGCCGGTCGTGGCGCTGGTGCTCTTCGGCGCCTTGCTGGCGGTGGGCACGCCGCACCCGGTCTTGTCCGCGGCACTGTGTCTGCTCTGGGCGGCGGCGCCGCTGACCACCTGGTGGGTGAGCCGGCCGCGTCCGGCCCGCACGGATGCCGAACTGCCGCGCGCCGAGCAGGTCCGCCTGGAGGCCATCGCCCGCGACACCTGGCGCCTGTTCGAGCGCGTGATCGGCCCGGAAGACCGTTTCCTGCCCCCCGACAACCTGCAGACCCTGCCGCACGACATGGTCGCCCACCGCACCTCGCCGACCAACATCGGCCTGTACCTCCTCAGTGCCGCCTGTGCCCGCGCCTTTGGCTGGATCGGCACGCCCGAGCTGGTGACGCGGCTGGAGGCGACGCTCGCCACCCTCGCCACGCTGGAGCGCCACCGCGGCCACTTCCTCAACTGGTACGACACCGAGACCGGCGCGCCGCTGCTGCCGATGTACGTGTCCACCGTGGACAGCGGCAACCTCAGCGGGCACCTGCTCGCGGTGGCGCAGGCCTGTCTGGCGCAGGCCAATACCGAGACCGAAACCGAAACCGAGACGCGCGAGGCGCCCGACATGGCACAGCGCCTGCGCACCCTGGCTGCCGCCTGCGAGCAACTCGCCTGGGAAGCCGATTTCAGCTTCCTCTACCACCGCAAGCGCCACCTGCTGCACATCGGCTACCGCGTCGCCGAGCAGCAGCTCGACGCGGGCTTCTACGACCTGCTGGCGTCCGAGTCGCGTCTGACCAGCCTCCTGGCGATCGCCAAGGGGGATGTGCCGGTGGGCCACTGGGCGGCGCTCGGTCGGCCGTTCTACGCGGTGGGGGCACACGCGGGCTTGCGCTCGTGGTCCGGCTCGATGTTCGAGTACCTGATGCCCAGCCTCGTGCTCGACGAGCCGCACGGCAGCGTGCTGCGCGAGGCCTGCCACGGCGCGCTGCGCGAGCAGATCGACTTCGCGACCGCCACCGGGCAGGCGGTGCCCTGGGGCATCTCCGAGTCGGCCTACGCCGGGCGTGACCACACGCTGGCCTACCAGTACGCGCCGCAAGGTGTGCCGCGGCTGGCCTTGCGCCGCACGCCGCCGGGCGAGCTGGTGGTCGCGCCCTACGCCACGGCACTGGCCGCGCAGATCGCCCCGCAGCGGGCGGCGGCGAACTTCACGGCGTTGGAAACACTGGGTGCGCGCGGTCCGTATGGCTTCCTGGAGGCACTCGATTTTTCTCCGTCCCGCCAAGGGGATGGCGCCACGTTCACGCCCGTCAGCACCTTCATGGCCCACCACCAGGGCATGACGATCGTGGCCCTCGCCAATGTGCTGCTGCACGGCGTGGCGCAGCACTGGGGCATGGCGAACGCGCACATCGAGGCGGTCGATTCGCTGCTGCACGAACGTGCGCCGCGCGAGGTGCCGGTGCTGGCGGCGCCGCCGGCCGGGCCGCCACTGCAGGCGTTGCAGCGGCGCGCGCCGGGCCTGCTGCGCGAGGTCGTGCCGGGCGTGGTGGCGGTCGAGCCGACCCATGTGCTGTCGAACGGCCGCTACAACGTCTCGCTGCGCGCCAACGGCGCTGGCTGGAGCCGCTGGGGCGCCACCGGCATCACCCGCTGGCGCGATGACGCGCTGCGCGACGCCCACGGCAGCTTCTTCTACCTGCGCTGGGACCGCCAGCCGACGCCGGTGTCCCTCACCCAGCACCCCGCACCCGACCCCGCCGCCCACTACCACAGCATCTTCCACGCCGACCGCGTCTGCCTGGACGCCCGCTGGCCCGAGCTGCAGGCACACACCACCGTCTGGGTCAGCCCGGAAGACGACATCGAGTTCCGGCAGGTCGAACTGCACAACCTGAGCGACCGCGCGATCGAGGTCGAGCTGCTCTCCGCCTTCGACATCACGCTGTCGGATGCCCGCGCCGACGAGGCCCACCCGGCCTTCACCAACCTGTTCGTGCGCGCCGAGTGGCAGGCGTCGCAGCAGGCGCTGGTCTTCGCCCGCCAGCCCCGGCTGCCCACCGAACACGGCTTGCAGGTGGCGCATTTCCTCGCCGACACCGATCCGCAAATCACCGAAGTGCGCCTGCAGACCGACCGCCAGCGCTGGCTCGGCCGCAACCGCACGGCGGGCGATCCGCTGGCGGCGTTCGATGCCGCGCCCGTGCCGGCGGGCGATGAGCGCGTGCGGCTCGACACCGGGCTGGATCCCGTCTGCGCGCTGGCGGTGCGGCTGCGGCTGGCGCCGCGCTCGGTGTCGCAGCTCACCTTCGCCACCGCCGCGTCCGACAACGGCGGCACGCTGCACGCCGTGATCGACAAGTACCGCCAGCCCAGCCACGTCAAGCGCGCCTCGCTGATGTCGGCCACGCTGACCGGCATCCGGCTGCGCGCCCTGCGCATCAGCCCGGAACACTTCGCGGCGGTGCAGTTGCTGTCGACCGCGCTGCTGTTCAGCCTGACCCGACCGCCGACGCGGGCGGTCCCGCTGGAACACCTTGGCGTCTGCGACCGGCGGCTGCTCTGGCGCTTCGGCCTGTCGGGCGAGCGGCCGCTGGTGCTGGTGCAGGTCGGCACGGTGCAGGATCTGGGGCTGCTGCGCTCGCTGGCACAGGCGCTGCGGCTGTGGTCGTGGGGCGAGGTGGCGTGTGATCTGGTGGTGGTGAATGCGGAGCCGGCGTCCTACCTGATGCCTTTGCAGCGCGAAATCCAGACCCTGCGTGACCGCCACGCCGCCGACAGCGCCGCCGAGCGCCGCCTGGCCGGCCCGGCGACCACGGCCCTGCACGCACTGCGGGCCGAAGAGCTGAGCGCGGACGAGCTGTCGACACTGAAGACGCTGGCCCGGGTGCGTTTCCACGGCGATGGCCGGCCGTTGCTGCACCACGTCCAGGCGTGGAACGCATGGCACGAGCAGGCGCTCGCGGCGCGGCAGGAGGTGTCGATCACCGTGGTCGCCACCGCGGTGGTGCCCGCACAGGTGGTGACCACGGTGGGGGTGTTCGACGCGGCCTCGGGGGATTTCCGCTTTCCTGTCGGTGCCGGGCGGCGGCCCGTGCGGCCGTGGCTCAACGTGCTCTCCAACCCCGGCTTCGGTGCGCAGGTGTCCGAAGCTGGCGGCGGCTACACCTGGGCGGTGAACAGCCGCATGAACCAGCTCACGGCCTGGTCGAACGATCCGGTGTCCGATCCGCTGTCCGAGTGGTTCCTGCTGCAGGACTGCAAGACGCTGCAGGTCTGGAGCGTCACGCCCTCCGCCTGGGGCCTCTCCGGCGGTGACTACCGGGTCGCGCATGGCCAGGGCCTGAGCGTCGTCCGCCACCGGCACGGCGATCTGGCGGTGACGGCGGCGTGGTGTGTCGATGCGGACACGGCGGTCAAGCAGGTCCGGCTGCACCTGGTCAACCACGGTACGCGCACGCTGCAATTGCGGGTGATCGGTCTGGCGGAATGGCTGATGGGGGCGAACCGGTCCGACCGCAGCACCGTCCACACCGCCCAGGTCCGCCAGCGCCTGCCCGCCCAGCGGCTCACGGCGCTCATGGCGACGCAGCGGGAACGCGCGGGTGGCTTTGGTGACGGCACCGCCTTCCTGGCACTGGCCAGCCCGGACGCCGACGAAGAAGAAGGGGAGGACTGGACCTGCGACCGGCGCGAGTGCTTCGACGCGCGTGGGCGCCTGGTACTGCCGGACCACTTCGGCCGGCAGCAGGGCATGGGCTTCGATCCGTGCGCGGCGCTGTCGAGCCGGCTGACACTGGCCGAGGGCGAGCAGGGCGAACGGGTGTTTCTGCTCGGGTATGCACAAAGCCCGGCTGCCGCACGCCGCATCGCCACCGTGGCCGCGACCAAGTCAGCGGCGCAGCGTGTGGACGAAGTGCGCCGGCGCTGGGACCAGTTGCTCGGTGCCACCACCGTGCAGACTCCCGATCCGCTGTTCGACGCCCTGGTGAACCGCTGGCTGCTGTACCAGACGGTGTCGTGCCGCCTGTGGGCCAAGGCGGGCTTCTACCAGGCCGGCGGCGCCACGGGTTTCCGCGACCAGTTGCAGGACGCGATGGCGCTGGCCTGGGCGGCGCCGGAGATGCTGCGCGACCAGGTCGTGCTGTGTGCGTCGCGGCAGTTCGCCGAGGGCGACGTGCAGCACTGGTGGCACGCGCCGGGCGGGGCTGGCGTGCGCACGCATTTTTCCGACGACCTGCTGTGGTTGCCGCACGCCTGTGTGCATTACCTGCGGGCTACCGGCGACAGCGCCTTGCTTGACCAGCCGGTGGCCTTCATCGCCGGGGCGCCGATTCCCGAGGGCGCCGAGGACGCCTACTACACGCCCACCACCAGCGACGAGACCGCCCCGGTCTACGAGCACGCGGCGCGCGCCATCGACCGCAGCCTGCGTGTCGGCGTCCACGGCCTGCCGCTCATGGGCAGCGGCGACTGGAACGACGGGATGAACCGCGTTGGCATCGCCGGGCGCGGCGAGTCGGTCTGGCTGGGCTGGTTCCTGTGCAAGCTGGTGGCGGACTTCGCGCCGCTGGCCCGTGCCCGCGGGGACGAGGAACGCGCCCAACGCTGGGAACACGCCGCGCAGGGCTGGACGCTGGCGCTGCTCGGGCCGGCGTGGGATGGGCAATGGTTCAAGCGCGCCTTCTTCGACGACGGGACGGCACTGGGCGCGCAGGCCAACCCGGAGGCCAGGATCGACCTGATCGCGCAGGCCTGGGCGGTGCTGTCGAAGGTGGCGCCACCCACCTGGCAGCACCTGGCGCTCGCCGCAGTCGAAACCCACCTCGTCGACCACGACGCCGGGCTGATCCGCCTGCTCGACCCGCCGCTGGCCCGCGCCGAGCCGAGCGCGGGCTACATCCAGGCCTATCCGCCGGGGGTGCGCGAGAACGGGGGGCAGTATTCCCATGCCGGTGTCTGGGCACTGATGGCCGAGGCGCAGGCCGAACACCCGCACCAGCCGGCCCCGGGCGTGGCGGGTGCGGGCGACACGGTCTATCGCTATTTCACCTACCTCAGCCCGGCACACCGGGCGGCGCACCCGACCCGCGGCGCCGTGTATGGCATCGAGCCGTATGTGGTGGCGGGCGATGTCTACAGCCAGCCACCCTATGTCGGGCGCGGAGGCTGGAGCTGGTACACCGGCGCGGCAGCGTGGCTGCACCGGGCGGCGATCGAATCGATGTTCGGGCTGCACACCGACGCGCAGGGGCTGTGTTTCACGCCCTGCCTGCCCGCGCACTGGCCGCAGGTGGAGCTGACCTTGCGCCGCGAGGGGCTGCTGCTGCGGTCCAGGCTGGTGCGCACCACGGCGGCGCAGGTGGTCTTGTCACCCGGCGAGCGACTGCTGCGTCCGGGCGAGCGGCTGGACTGGGCCGGGCTGGCGGCGGACTGCCGGTGCGTGGTGCCGCTGCTGCCCGATGCGGGGTGAGCGGGTCGGGTCTGGTCGCCGAGTGCGGCGCTGTCCTACACCGGCAGGCGTCCGCCGCTGATGGCCTGCAATGGCACGGGTTTCTACAGTGCAGATGTCTGTTTGAAATCGGTTTGAAATCCACCGAACAACCCACCAGGAGATCCACCATGACCCATTCCATGACCCGCCGTTTCACCCTGACCCTCACCGCCACCGTGGCCGCCCTGACGCTGGTGTTTGCCTCGGGCTGCGCAGTCACGCGCGGCCAGGAAAGCGTGGGGGCCTACGTCGACGACACCGCGATCACCACCGCAGTCAAGGCCCGTTTCGTCGACAACCGCCAGGTGGATGCCAGCAGCATCAGCGTCGAGACGCTCAATGGCACCGTGATGCTGTCCGGCTTCGCCAAGAACACGGCCGAACGCTCGGTGGCCGAGTCGCTGGCGATGAAGGTCGGCGGCGTGAAGTCGGTCAGGAACGAGATCACTGTCCGCCCGTGAACCCACGGCAACCATTCAACCCCTGTCACCACCACACACCGAAGGAGCACACATGAACTGGGACCGCATTCAAGGCAACTGGAAGCAAGTCGCCGGCAAGGCCAAGACCCAATGGGGCAAGCTGACCGACGACGACCTCGACGTCGTGGCCGGCCACCGCGAGCAACTCGCCGGCAAGATCCAGGAACGCTACGGCATCGCCCGCGAAGAGGCCGTGAAGCAGATGGACGCGTGGCAGCACACGGCCGACGAGGCCTGGTTCAAAGCGAAAGACGCGCCCTGAGCGGACAGTGGTCCGACACGGCCAGCAGCGGATCGGCGCGCTTGTCGTTGGCTTCCAGCGTGCGACCGAGGAAGCCGAGCGCGACCTTCTCGGCCACCGTCCCAGCGCCTGCCCCTGCCGGCAGGCGCACGGCGATGTGGTCCAGCCCGACCGGGTTGCGGCAGCCCAGCGCCTTGGTGTCGGTCAGGCGCTCCATCTCCGGCTTGTCGAGCACGCGGGCCTTGGCGTCCTTGCACAGCCTGGCGGTGTCCTCGTTCAGCGGGCAGGCGGTGTCCAGCGCCGTGAGCAGTGACGCAGCCGGCACCCCGTCGTTCACCTCGCGCCACAGGTTGTTCGAACGCACGCCGGGCGCGTAGGCATCCGTTGCCTGACCGCGGCTGCGCACCGGTGCGTTCGCCGGCAGGCTGGCTTCGTGGGCGATGTTGCGGTTGAAGTCACCGAGCATCACCACGGCGTCCACCCCTTGGCTGCGCTCCTGCAGCCAGTTCTCCAGCGGCTGGAGCTGCGCTTGCAGCACAGTGCAGGCGGGATCGTCACCGGCGAGCTGACCGCGCCCGTTGCCATTGCCTCCACCTTCCAGTGGCGAGACGCACGACGATTTCAGATGCACGGTCATGAAGCGCGTCACCTTGCCGCCGATGCGCAGCGTGACGGACAGGCCCGGCCGCGGCTGCTCCTTCACCGGCCGCTCGGGCAAGGCCAACGGCGAATACACCTCGCAGGTGCCCACGGCGGTCGCCACCTTGCGCCGCCACGCAAACGCCAGCCGCTGCACCTTGTGCGACGTGAAGCCGCAGACCTCGTAATCGCGTCCGCCATCGGGCAGCACTTCGCGCACCGCCTGCACGCTGCTGACCTCCTGGAAGGCGATCACGTCGGCGTTGACCTTGGTGGCGAGCACCTCGGCGATCTGCTGGCGGCGCTTGGTCAATGCGGCCTCGGTCACGGCCACCGGCTTGTGGCGGCTCTGCCAGACATCGCAGGGCGGCAGTTGCGCGATGTCCCAGTCGATCTTGGCGTTGCGGCCCCAGCGCAGTTGCCAGCCGGTCTTGGTGCCGGCAGGGTCCGGGCGCCAGAGTTCGCCGTTGCCCGGTTTCGAGAAAGTCTGGCTGCAGGCGGCGATCCAGCGCGTGGCGAGCGGCGTGTCCAGGTGCCAGCCGAGATTCCAGGTGGCGACCGTGACATCGGTGGCACAAGCGGCACTGGCGGCCAGACTCAGGACGAAGGCAGTGAGGTGTCGTTGCATGGGCGCGATTGTGCGTCCGTTGATCCGCCAGCATACGGCACGATCCCTGACGGTACCCGCACCGACGCCGGCTGGACATGCGCGTCCTGGTCGTCGAAGAACATCTGTGCGCCGAAGGCGGCCAGCACCTGGTCCTTCGACGCCCCGCCCATGAAAAATGCCTCGTCCACATCGACTTGCCAGTCGCGCAGCGTGTGGATGACACGGGCGTGCGCCGGGCTGCTGCGCGCGGTGACGATGGCGATGCGCACGGGGCAGGGCGCGCCGCGGCTGCGGAACTCCTGCTGCAGCGC
>JBEEMX010000022.1:0-15157 GCA_041192465.1 Pseudomonadota bacterium
CCAGCAGTGCCTGCAATCCACGACCTGATCGTGATTGCAGGCCGCTGCCCTGCCGCGTCGCGTGTGGTCCTCAGACCAGCGCCACACCCGTCTTGGACTGGACTTCCTCGCGCGACACATCCGGTGCCAGCTCCACCAGCTTCAGCCCCTCCGGTGTCACATCGAACACCCCCAGATCCGTGATGATCCGGTCCACCACGCCCACGCCCGTCAACGGCAGCGTGCAGGCAGGCAGGATCTTCAGATCGGTGGTGCCGTCCTTCTTCTTCGCGACGTGTTCCATCAAGACAATCACGCGCTTGACGCCGGCCACGAGGTCCATCGCGCCGCCCATGCCCTTGACCATCTTGCCGGGGATCATCCAGTTGGCCAGATCGCCCGTGGCGGTGACCTGCATCGCGCCGAGGATCGACAGGTTGATCTTGCCGCCGCGGATCATGGCGAAGCTGTCGTGGCTACCGAAGATCGACGAACCCTTCATCGTGGTGACGGTCTGCTTGCCGGCGTTGATCAGATCGGCATCGACCTCGTCCTCATGCGGAAACGGGCCGATGCCAAGCATGCCGTTCTCGCTCTGCAACCAGACCTCGACATCACTGGGGACGTGGTTGGCAACGAGCGTGGGAATGCCGATGCCGAGGTTGACGTAGAAGCCGTCCTGCAGCTCTTGCGCTGCGCGGGCAGCCATCTGGTCTTGGGTCCATGCCATGGTGCGGATCTCCTCGGGGCTTCAGGTGCGGTCGCGGGTGGTGCGCTTTTCGATGCGCTTCTCGGGGGTCGCGTTGAGCACGATGCGGTGCACGTAAATGCCCGGCAGGTGGACATCGTCCGGCGCAATCTCGCCCGTCGGCACGATGCGCTCGACCTCGACGATGCAGATCTTGCCGGCCATCGCCACAGCCGGATTGAAGTTGCGCGCGGTCTTGTTGAAGCGCAGGTTGCCGGACATGTCGGCCACATCCGCCTTGACCAGCGAGATTTCAGGCATCAGCGCCCGCTCCATCACGTAGGTCTCGCCGTCAAAGTCGCGCAGCTCCTTGCCCTCGGCCACCAGCGTGCCCACGCCCGTCTTGGTGAAGAACGCCGGGATGCCGGCACCACCGGCGCGCAGCTTCTCGGCCAGCGTGCCCTGCGGCGTGAAGTCGAGTTCGAGTTCACCGGCCAGGTACTGGCGCTCGAACTCCTTGTTCTCGCCGACGTAGCTGGAGATCATCTTCTTGATCTGGCGCGTGTTGAGCAACTTGCCCAGCCCAAAGCCGTCGACACCGGCGTTGTTGGAAATGGCGGTCAGGTTCTGGACGCCGCTGGCCGCCAGCGCGTCGATCAGCGCCTCGGGAATGCCGCACAGACCGAACCCGCCCACCGCGATCAGTTGACCGTCCCGGACGATGTCTTCGAGCGCGGCTGCGGCGCTCGGGTAAACCTTGTTCATGTGCAGAGTCTCCGCAAATTGCCGACGCTGCACTGTAATGCGTAATGCCTTACGTAGGAGATACGTAGAATTGAGTAATGGTTGCCTTGGATCTCGACTACCGCATCGCATTCGACCTGGCTCCGGTCGGGCTGATCCTGTCGCGCAACCGCTTGATGGTGGACTGCAACCAGCACGCGCTGGCCATGTTTGGCGCGCAGCGGGAGCAACTCATCGGCCAGAGCTTCGAGGTGCTCTACCCCAGCCATGCCGAGTTCGAACGCACGGGTGCGCGCATTGCCGCCAGCCTGGACCGCGCCGGCCGCTACGCCGATGACCGCGTGATGAAACGCCTGAGCGCACCCGCGGGCCAGGAGGCGCTGTTCTGGTGCCACGTCTCGGGCCGTGCGCTCGACCCTGCCGATCCGCATGCGGCGGGGATCTGGTCGTTCGATGATCTTTCCGCCAAGCGCCAGATCAAGGCCGAGCTGACGCCGCGGGAGCGCGAGATTGCGGCGCTGCTGGTCGAAGGGCTGACCAGCAAGCTGATCGGCCGGCGCCTGGGCATCAGCCCGCGCACGGTCGATGTCTACCGGGCTCGGCTGATGCGCAAGTACGGGGCAGCCACGACACCGAAGCTGGTCAACAAGCTGCTGAGCGTTTGACCGGGCGCGGGCACTCCTGCCGTCAGAGCGCCGACGTTTCGATCACTTCCTGACCACGGCCCAGCGGCGAGCGCGGGATCTTGACAGGCACAGCGAAGAGCACTGCCGCTGCAGAAGCGCCATGCGACTTCGGTGCCGCAGGCACCGGCACACTCTTGGGCACCGAGAACGCTGCCCCCAGCACCTTCTTGGCAACCTCGTAGTAGCGCAGGCGTTCTTCCCAGCCGTTGTAGCCACCGTTGATGCGGCGCGTGATCTCGCGGTAGTCCTGCAGTTCGGCCAGCGCATTCAGGCCGTTGGTGCGCCAGAACATGCCCGCCGCCGACAGACCGACGCCTGGCGTGGCAACCAGCTCCGGCTGTGCCACCAGGTTCAGTCCGAGCAAGGTGCCGTAGGTCTTGTAGTTGGCGCGGCCAGTGATCTGGATCGGCCCTCTGCCCTTGTAACGCTTGCCGTCACCGGGCTGCGTGTTGCCAAGCTTGGTCGCCAGCGTGCTCGGTGGTTCATAGCGCAACTGCTGCGCAGTCGGCCCCCAGAGTTCTTCCATGTACCGGAACTCGCCCGACTCGTGCGCCAGTTGTCCCAGGAAGGCCGCCGCACGCAACCGGTTGCTGATCGTGTACGTCTGCATCGTCTGGTTCAGCGCGGGCAGGAACAGCGCCCGCCGTGCGGCCGGCATGTTGGGCATGATTGCCTTGAGCTGGGCATCGGTCAGCATGGGGTCTCCTTCGGGTGTGGCGCCTACACCGGGGTCTTGGCAGGGCCACCCGTGAGCAGTGCGATCAGATTATCGGCCGCCAGATGCGCCATCGCCAGCCGCGTGGGCAGGCTGGCGCTGGCGATGTGCGGGGTCAGCACGACGTTGCCTGCCGCCAGCAGCGCGGGATGCACCGCCGGCTCTCTCTCGAACACGTCGAGTGCCGCCGCACCCAGCCGCCCCGAGCGCAGCGCCATCGCCAGCGCCGCATCATCGACCACGCCACCGCGTGCAATGTTGGTCAGCGTGGCCGTGGGCTTCATCAGCGCCAGGTCCGCCGCGGCGATCAGGTGGTGCGAAGCCGGTCCATAGGGCACGACGATGACCAGGTGATCGGACTCGGCCAGCAGCGTGGCCTTGTCCACCCAGCGCGCGCCGATCGGTGCTTCGGACTCGGGCGCCAGCCGGGAGCGGTTGTGGTAGATCACGTTCATGCCGAAGCCGAGTGCCCCGCGCCGCGCAATGGCCTGTCCGATGCGGCCCATGCCGAGGATGCCTAGCGTGGCACCGTGAATGTCCGCGCCGACGAAGAAGTCCGGCGCCCACTTGGTCCACTCGCCGCGGCGCAGGAAGTGTTCGCTCTCGGTGATGCGCCGTGCCGCGGCCATCATCAGCGCGAAGCCGAAATCGGCGGTCGTCTCGGTCAGCACGTCCGGCGCGTTGGTCACGGCAATGCCCCGCGCCCGGCAGGCGGTCACGTCGATGTTGTTGTAGCCCACCGCCATCGAGCACACCGCCTTCAGGTCCGGGCAGGCAGCAATCAGCGTGGCGTCGATCGGCTCGCCGGTGGTGACAAAGACGCCCTGCTTGCCCTGCAGCCGCTGGATCAGTTCCTCGCGGCTCCAGAGGGTGTCGGCGTCATTGGTTTCCACATCGAAGTGGGCGGCCAGCCGCTCGGCGACGGCGGGGAAGATGCGGCGGGCGATCAGGACGGCGGGACGGGTCATGTCAGGGGCTTTCAGCGAAACCAGAGGAAAGTCATCACGGCGAACAGCGGCACCAGGATGCCAAAGCTCCACGCCATGTAGCCGAAGAAGCTCGGCATCTGCACACCGCGGTCTTCGGCGATGGCCTTGACCATCAGGTTGGGCGCGTTGCCGATGTAGCTGTTGGCGCCCATGAAGACCGAACCAGCCGACACCGCGGCCAGCACAGGCGCCAGCGTGGTCATCAGCACCTGCGGGTCACCACCGGCGAGGTTGAAGAACACGAGGTAGGTTGGTGCGTTGTCCAGGAAGGACGACAGCAGCCCCGACGCCCAGAAGTACATCGCCGGAATCGGCTGCCCGTCCGTGCCGGTCACCAGCGCCACGACCGGGGCAAACGCACCACCCATGCCCGCCTTGAGCATCGCCAGCACGGGCGTGATCGTCAGGAAGATGCCGGCGAAGAGCTTGGCGACCTCCTGCATCGGTGCCCAGTTGAACTGGTTCTTCTCGCGGGCGTCGGCCGGTGTCAGCCTGAGCGACAGCAGCGTCACCGCGACCAGCGCGCCATCGCGCAGCAGTTGCTCCAGCCCGATGGCAGTACCGGCGATGTCGAGGGAGAGGCCCGGCTGCCACGTGCCGCTCATCAGCACCAGCGCAACGATCGCGAGCAGCAGCAAGCCGTTCACGCCGCCCTCGATGCCGAAAGTGTCGTCGTCCGGCGTCGGATCGGCGCGGGTCACGCCTTCGCGGCGGTAATGCAGGGTGTCGATGGCAAAGAAGATCACCAGCAGCGCGCCGACCAGGAACAGCGTCTCCGGAAAGATCTGGCGCACCGTCCAGAAGAAGTCCACACCCTTCAGGAAACCCAGGAACAGCGGTGGATCCCCCAGCGGCGTGAGCGAGCCGCCCGCGTTGCTGACGATGAAGATGAAGAAGACCAGGACATGCGCAGCGTGCTTGCGGTTGTCGTTGGCGCGGATCAGGGGCCGCACCATCAGCATCGACGCGCCAGTCGTGCCCATGACACTTGCCAGCACCGCGCCGATCAGCATCAGCAGGGTGTTGAAGCCAGGACTGCCATGGAAGTTGCCGCGGATGTGGATGCCGCCCGCCACGGTGTAGAGCGCGGTCAGCAGCACGATGAAGGGCAGGTACTCCGCCACCAGCGCATGCACGAACTCCGCGCCCGCGTGGCCAACACCGTGCAGCGCGGCAAACGGCAGCAGGAAGGCCAGCGCCCAGCCGGCGGCAATCTTGCCGTAGTGGTGGTGCCAGACTGCTGGCATCAGCAGTGGGCACAGCGCGATCGACAGCAGGATGCCTGCGAACGGCGCGCCCCACCATGCCGAAAGTGTCATGCCCATGGTCATGGTGCTGTCTCCTGATCCAGCAGCGATGCCCGCTGCACCACCTGCCCTGCACGCAGGATGGCACCTGGCGCGAGCACCGCATTCGCACCGATCTGGCATCCATCGCCCACCAGCGCACCGAACTTGTCCACCCCGGTGTCGTGCAAGACGCCATCCACCAGCACCTTCACGCAGGTGCCTGGCCGTTCGTTGCGGTAGTTGCAGACGATGCTGCCCGCTTCCAGGTTCACACCGGTGCCGAGTACAGATTCGCCGACGAAGTTGAAATGTGCCAGCTTGGTGCCTGCGAACAGAAACGACGCCTTCAGCTCCGCGCCGGGTCCGACCAGACAGTCCGCGTCCAGCCAGTTGCCACCGCGCAGGTAGGCGCCGGCGGCGATGAATGCGCGCGGGCCGACGATCAGCGGGCCTTTCAGCACGGCACCCACTTCCACGGTGGCGCTGCGGTGGAGGGCGATGTCGCCATCGATCACGTAGTCCGCAGCGGACAGCGCGCCAAGCAGCGCCCGCACGACCTCCGGCGCCTCGGCCACCAGCGTCCAAGGCGCCCGATGCGCGAACCGGGCCAGCGGCGAGGCGGCCATCCCGGCGATGTGGTCGCCGATGCGGACCCGACCGTCAGCCATGGAACCGCGCGAACTCGCTCACCGGCGCGCGTTCCGTCACCAGCGTGTTCTCCACGGCCTCCGGATCGGCGTACCCGAGCGCCATGCCGCAGACCACCATTTCGTGCGCACCCAGCCCGAGGTGCTCGGCGATCAGGCGGTGGTACTGCGTGAAAGCGGCCTGCGGGCAGGTGTCGAGGCCGCAGCCGCGGGCGGCAACCATGATGTTCTGGAGAAACATGCCGTAGTCGAGCCACGAGCCTTGCTGCATCACGCGGTCGATGGTGAAGATCAGGCCAACCGGGGCGTCGAAGAAGGTGTAGTTGCGGCCGTGCTGCCGGTGCATGCCGGCCTTGTCGGTCTTCGCCAGCCCCAGCAGACCGTACAGATCCCAGCCCACCTTGCGGCGGCGGTCGATGTAGGGCGATTGCCACTGGGTCGGGTAGTAGGCGTATTCCTCGGCGTGGGTGGCAGCCACTGCGGGGTCGTTGTGTACGGCAAGGATGCGGTTGCACAGCGCATCGCGGGCTGCACCGGTCAGCACATGGACCTGCCACGGCTGCGTGTTGGTGCCGGACGGGGCACGGGAGGCCACGCGCAGGATGTCCTCGATGGTCTCGCGGGGCACCGGGGCAGGCAGGAAAGCGCGCAGCGAGCGGCGGCTGGTGATGGCGTCGTCCACGGCGGTGCGGCGCTGGTCATCGGTGAGCATGGGCGGGCTTTCAGTTCGGGGTGTTGGTGTCGTGCGCTACATTATTTCCGCGATGCAGCATGGCCGGCACCTCGGGTTTGCCGGGATTGCCCGGTTGACTGGCCTGCCATGCGGCCAGCGCCTCGCGGTAGGTCTGCAACTGCACGGCCACGGTCTCCTCGATGACATGGCCGTAGCCACCGCCCATGGTCAGCACCACCGGGATGCCACGCGACCGACAGGCAGCAAAGACCCGCCGATCCCGCTCGGCCAGACCGGCTGCGCTGACCTTCAGGCGGCCAAGCCGGTCGCCTTCGTGCGGATCAGCCCCGGCCTGGTAGAAGACGAGTCCGGGCGGCTGGTCGCGGTGATCGAGCCAGAACCTGTCCAGCGCCGCATCGACCGCGGCGAGGTAAGGCCCGTCCGTGCAGCCGTCCGGCAGATCGACATCCAGGTCACTGGCCACCTTGCGGAACGGGAAGTTCTTGGCGCCATGCACGGACAGGGTGTAGACCGTCGGGTCGTCGCCAAAGATGGCCGCAGTGCCATTGCCCTGGTGGACATCCAGATCGATCACCGCCACCCGCAGCAGGCGGCGCTGCAGCCGGTGCCACTCGGCCTGCATCAACCGTGCGGCGACAGCAAGGTCATTGAAGACACAGTAGCCGCTGCCGGTGTCGGCGCTGGCGTGGTGGGTGCCGCCGGCCAGGTTGGCCGCAATGCCTTCACGCAGCGCGTCGCGCGCGGCGCTGATGGTGGCACCCACTGAACGGCGCGCACGCTCGGCCATGGCCGGCGACCAGGGAAAACCGATCTCGCGTTGCTGGGCGGCGCTGAGGGTGCCCTGCAGCACCGCATCGACATAGCCGGGCGTGTGCGCCAGCGCGAGTTCGCCCTCGCTGGCGGCCAATGCCTGCGACAGGCGCACCTCCGGCAGCTCCGCCACGATCGCATCACGCAGCAGGCGGTATTTCTGCATCGGAAACCGGTGCCCAGGTGGCAGCGGAAGGACAAAATGGTCGGCGTAGTAGGCGCGCATCGCGACATTGTGACCAAGGCTTGAGACCCCCCTTGATCGGGAGGACAGGCGCCTCTATAGTCACATATTGCTGCAATGCAGCATTGCACCCTCTTGACTGGAGCACGACCATGATGACCCCGGAACAATTCGCTGTCGCCAACAAAGCCAACCTGGATGCGCTGGTCGAACTCGCCAGCAAGAGTTTCGAGGGCGTGGAGAAGCTGGTCGAGCTGAACTTGCAGGCCATCCGTGCCACCATGGGCTTGGCGACATCGCCAGCCGATCTTGTGCAACCGGCCGCCTACGGCCGGCAGGTCTACGACATCGCCACCAGTACCCAGTCCGAAGTGTCCAAGCTGGTCGAATCCCAGATGGCGACTGCCCAGGAGAAGATCCTGGCGCTGGTCGATGCCGCGGTGAAGAATGCGCCAGTCGGGGGCGAAGGCTCGCTGGCGATGGTCAAGCAGGCAGTGACCGCAGCCAATGGCGCACTGGAAAACGTCCAGAAGGCGGCCAAGCAGGCGGTCCGCGTAGCCGAAGCCAACTTTGAAGCCATGGGCCGCGCCGCACCCGCATTGATGCAAAGCAAAAAGAATGCACCCTTCGCCTGATTTCAGTCGAATTCAGTTGAACTTTCGCGCTTCGGCTCGATCATCTCCAATGCGTGGCCTCGGTTTCGGGGCCACGCGACTGGTTGTCTCCTCGGTACCGCGCGAAAGAATGCTTTCAGGTACCTTCAGTCCCGGTGGTGAACCCATCGGGCTTTTTTTTGTTTGATTACTTGATTGATTGTTGAATTGCCATGCCATCCCTTCGATTCGTCCGCGGTGCCTTGCTGGTTGCCGCAACCGCATCCGCCTTCGCGTTCTCGGGTGCCGTGCATGCCCAGTCCGTCACCGTGAGCGCCCCATGGGTGCGCGCCACCGCCGCTGAGCAGAAGGCCACCGGTGCGTTCATGAAGCTGCAATCCGCCACGCCTGTTCGTCTGGTGGAAGTCCGCTCGGCCGCCGCTGGTGTGGTCGAACTCCACGAGATGGCCATGGAGGGCGACATGATGCGCATGCGCGCCGTTGCCGGGCTGGATCTGCCGGCCGGCAAGGCGGTCGAGCTGAAACCAGGTGGCTACCACGTCATGCTCATGGACCTGAAGCAGCCCATCAAGGCCGGCGACACGGTGGCACTGACCCTTGTCATCGAGGGCGCGGACAAGCGGCGCTCCACGGTCGAAGTGAATGCCATTGTGCAGGCCATGGGCGCGGCCAAGCCGATGGCGGGTCAGCACATGCATTGATGCGATGTGACATTGATCACTTAGGGGTTGCGACCTAATTTATGTTGCATTGCAGCATGAACGCTTGCAATCCTGATCGCAGTCCCTATACTGTGAATCATGCTGCAGTGCAGCAAAGCCGGATCCACCGGCATCCTCTTCCCACAAAAGGACTGCTCACCATGATGAACGCTGACCAAATTTCCGCCGCCGCCCAATCCAATCTGGACACCGCCGCCGCTCTGGGCCAGAAGGCCTTCGGTGGCGTGGAAAAGCTGGTGGAACTGAACCTGCAAGCCGCCCGTGCTGCACTGGATGAGTCCGCTGCCAACGCCAAGGCCCTGCTGTCGGTCAAGGACGCACAAGGTTTTGCCGCGCTGCAATCCACCGTGCTGCAGCCGGCCGCTGAAAAGGCCACCGCCTACAGCCGCCAGATCTACGAAATCGTCGCAGCCACGCAAGCCGACATCAGCAAGCTGTTCGAAGGCCAGGTCGCCGCTTCGCAGCAATCGGTGCAAGGCTTCGTCGAAGCCGCGCTGAAGAACGCTCCCGCTGGCAGCGAAAGCGCCGTCGCGTTCATGAAGCAAGCCATGACGGCCAGCTCCACCGCGATGGAATCGGCCCAGAAGGCGGCCAAGCAAGCCGTCAGCGCCGCTGAAGCCAACATCCAGTCGATGACCAAGGCTGCCAAGGTCTGATCACCCGATCCACCTTGCCTTGACAGGCCCGGAAAGCCCGGCAGGCAACTGCCGGGCTTTTTCACGTCTGCACACCCCGGCCAACCACCGTGGCCGATGCGATGCCGAGCAGCAAGGCAGCAGCGGATCCGTAGAAGATGGCGCCCGCCAGCCCATGGTCGAGCATCACGCCGAACACGGGTGCCGCGAGTGCAAAGCCGGCGTCCAGACCAGAATACACGGTGCCATACACCCGGCCGGTCGCGCCCGGTGGTGCTGCGCGCTTGATGAGCATGTCGCGCGACGGCCCGGCCAGCCCAGTACCGAATCCCGCCATTGCCGCCACACCGGCTGCCGCCATGCCCGATAGCCAACCCGTGCCGGCCAGCAGCAACAGCACCGCAGACAAGGCCATCGCCGCTGCGATCGTGCGCTCCAGGCGTGCGACCCGTGGCACCAGGAACCCACCGACCACCATGCCCGCCGCACCGCACAGCATGTAGCCCGTCACGACAAACGCCGTGGCCGATGTCGGCAGCCCGTACATCCTGCCCAGTGCGGGACTGGCAAAACTCTGGATCGCCGTCAACGCCGCTGTGGTCCAGAAGAAGAACGAGAAGCACAGCCACACCGACGGCAGGCGCATGAAAGCCATCGGATGCTCCTCCGCCGAAGCGTCTGCCCTGGCGCCGCGTGGATGCGACCAGGCGCCTTGCCGGTCGTCAATGGCGTCGCGGTTCAGGAACAGCAGCACCAGCACGGCGGCCGCCACCACTGCCGAGGCGAGATAGGCCGACCTCCATCCACCGAATGCCGTCGATACCCCGATCAGGAACACCGGTGCCGCCGCCCAGCCGAGGTTCCCGCTGATGCCGTGGACTGAAAATGCGTGGCCCAACCGCTGCGGCGAGACACGCTTGTTCAGGATCGTGAAGTCCACCGGGTGGAACGGTGCGTTGCCCAACCCCGCCAGCGCCGCGGCCAGCATCAGCCCGCCGTAGCCCTGCGCCACCGCACCCGCCAGCGAGGCGGCGATGAAGCTGCCCATCGCCGCGTACAGCACCGGCCGGGCGCCGACCTTGTCCACCAGAAAGCCCGACAGGGCCTGCCCGATGCCCGAGACCAGGAAGAACACGGACACCAGCAACCCCAGCTCCGAGTAGCTCAACCCGAAGTCGCGAATGAACAGCGGAAACAGCGGCGGCAGCAGCAGGTGGTGAAAGTGCGAGGTACCGTGCGCCAGGCCGATCAGGCCGATGGTGGAGAATTCGCGCCTTGCCCGGACGCGGTCTTCGTCGGTCGCGGCAGCGGTGTTCGCGGGCAAGGTGGTGGAGTTCATGGCACCGTGCAGGGGTGTTCGGGTCAGGCGGTGGCCTGTGCGCCCACGAGGTAATCCACCTTGCCCAGATCCACGCCGTTGTGGCGCAGCAGCACGTAGGCGGTGGTGACGTGGAAGAACACGTTCGGCAGCACCCAGTGCTTCAGGTAGGCCTCGCCCTTCATGGTGCGGGTCGTGCCATCGCGGCCGATGGGGAAGGTGATGTCCTTGTCCTCGGTGCCGTCGATCGCGGTGGGTGACACGGTGACGAGGAAGTCCAGTGTCTTGGCGATGCGGTCCTTCAGTTGAACGAAGGTGGTTTCGTCGTCGGCGAACTTGGGCGCTTCGACACCACCGAGGCGCGCGACAGCCAGCTTCGCAGCATCGCAGGCGATGCGGATCTGCGATGCGAACGGCAGCATGTCCGGTGCCAGACGGGCCTGGACCAGCACATTCACGTCGAACTTGCGTGCCGCGGCGGACGTTTCTGCCTTGTCCATGCAATGGCTCAGGTTGCGCAGCATGGTGGTGAAGACGGGCAGGCTGGCGGAGGACATGGAGATGGTCATGCGGGATCCTTGGTAGGGGAAAGAGTCAGCCCGCTACGCTAGCAGCTTTCGCCGCACTGCGTCGGGAGTCCATGCGGCCGAGGCGGCCTGCAGCGGCCATCAGCACAGTCCAAACAGCCGCGTCGCGTTGTCGCCTGTCACGCGGGCGACCTCTTCCACATCCAGCCCCTTGATCCGCGCCAGCTCCGCCGCCACCAGCGGCACGAGCGCGGGGGTGTTGAGCTTGCCCCGGTGTGGCGCGGGCGCCAGATACGGGCTGTCGGTCTCGATCAGGCACCGCTCCAGCGGCACCTCGCGCGCCACCTCGCGCAGCTCCACCGCGTTCTTGAAGGTCAGGATGCCCGAGAACGAGATGTGGAAACCCATCGCCAGCGCCCCACGCGCGACCTCGGCCGTCTCGGTGAAACAGTGGAAGACACCGCCAACCGCGTCCGCGCCCTCCTCCTGCAGCACGGTCAGCGTGTCCGCCGAGCTGCTGCGGGTGTGGATCACCAGCGGCTTGCCCAAGACCCGCGCGGCGCGCACATGCACGCGCAGCCGCTCGCGCTGCCATTCCATGTCCGCCACCGTGCGCGTGCCCAGCCGGTAGTAGTCCAGCCCGCATTCGCCCACCGCGACAACCTTGTCCCGTTGCCCCAAGGCCACCAGCTCGGCCACACCGGGTTCATGCACGTCCTCGTTGTCAGGGTGGACACCCACCGTGCACCAGAGCTGCGGATGCGCGCTGGCCAGGGCATAGACGGTCTCGAACTCCTCGATGGTGGTGCAGATGGCGATGGCACGGGTCACCTGTGCGGCGGCCATGTCGCGCTGGATGTCGGGCCAACGGGCCTGCAGTTCGGGGAATGTGAGGTGGCAGTGGGTGTCGATGTACATCTCGGATCAGCTCAGGTCAAGTCAGATGGTTTGTGTGGGCTTGGCCGACTGGATGGAGGTGCCGAGCATCTCCTCGATGCGCACGCGCAGCACCCGTGTCTTCTCGTCCACCGGAAAGCGCACGCCCACGCCCTGCGTGCGCCCGCCGGATGCGTTAGGTGGCGTGATCCAGGCCACGCGCCCGGCCACCGGGTAGCGTTGGGGGTCGTCGGGCAAGGTGAGCAGCAGGTAGATGTCGTCGCCAAGCCGGTACTCCCGCGGGGTAGGCACAAACAGGCCGCCCTCGGCGAACAGGGGAATGTAGGCGGCGTAGAGCGCGCCTTTTTCCTTGAAGACGAGCTGGATGACGCTGGGCCGCGCCGCCACGGCTGCGCCAGTGGCAGGGGTGAGCGGCGCGGCGCCAGAATGGCCACCGCTGCGGGAGTTGGGGCTGAATTCGCTCATGGTCGCGGGGTCCGGGTGGCGGTCGGGTTCAGGTTCGGGGGCTGGAGCCGTGCGCGCATGCCTTGCACCAGGGCTTCGGTGGCGAGTGCGGCGCTCCAGGGGTGGTCGGCATGGCGGGTCTGGGCACGCAGCCAGGCAGCGGCTTCGGTGAGACACGCGAGGTCTGCACCGGGCGCCGGGCGACCAAGGTCGGCGAAGTAACGCCCCGGCGCGCCCAGCGTGGCCAGCGCGTGGTCGTGGCAGAGCTTCTGCAGGGCATCAAGCAACACCGGCAGCGGCCAGTTCACCACCGCCGCGCTGTCCCCGCGGGCGATCCACTGCGGGAACTGGCGCCACGCCGCAGCGTCCAGCCCCGCACGCTGCAGCTCCAGCGCACGCAGCGGCTGGCCGCCACAGGCGTCGAGCAGCGGCTCGGGCTCGGTCACGCCTTGTCCGCGCAGCCAGGCCAGTGCCTCGTCCCGCGCCGGTGCCGCCAGCGCCACGCTCTGGCAGCGGCTGCGGACCGTCGGCAACAGCGCCTGCGCGTCGCCGCTGGTCAGCACGAAGCGCATCGCGCCGGGCGGTTCCTCCAGCGTCTTCAGCAGGGCGTTGGCCGCGATGGGGTTGAGCGCCTCCGCAGGATGGACGATGACGACCTTGTGCGCCCCGCGCGCGGCGGTGAGGGTGCTGAAGTCGAGTGCCGTGCGGATCTGGTCGATCAGGATCGCGCGGCTCGGCTTGCGGGTCTTCTTGCTGCCACTGCCGCCGCCGTCATCCGCTGCAGTACCGTCCTCGGGCAAACCGGCCTCGGCGCGCAGGGCTTCGGGCACGATCAGACGCAGGTCTGGGTGGCTGCGTTCATCGACGAGGTGGCAACTGCGGCAGTGACCACAGGCCAGCGCACCGGTCCGGGCCGCAGGATGTTCGCACAGCCAGGCGCGTGCCAGCTCCAGCGCGAAGGCAAGCTGGCCGACACCGGCCGGGCCGTGGACCAGCAGCGCGTGGTGGGCGCGGGCGCTGGCCAGCGTGTATGCCAAAGGGGCCCCGAGCCAAGGCAGCGCGGGCACAGCGACGGCGCTCACCAGCCGCGCGCCGCGAGCACGGCGTCGATTTGCTCGGCCACCGCTTCGGGTGGCTGTTCGGCATCGAGCCGCGCCACGCGGGACAGGTCTGCGAAGCGCCGGGCATAGCCGGCGCGCACGGCCTGGAAGAACGCGAGTTGTTCCGCCTCGAAGCGGTCCGGCACACGCGCCCCCGCGCGGCGTCGGGCGGCTTCTTCCGGGCGCAGGTCGAACCACAGCGTCAGGTCGGGCTGGCGGCCGGCCTGGACCCAGGTTTCGAGCTGGGCCAGCGTGGCGAGGTCTACACCCCGGCCGCCGCCCTGGTAGGCGTAGGTCGCGTCGGTGTAGCGGTCGCAGAGCACCACCGCGCCGCGCGCCAGCGCCGGCTCGATCACCGTGCGCAGGTGGTCGCGCCGGGCGGCGAAGGCGAGCAGGGTTTCGGTGAGCGGGTCCATGTCGCGCGACAGGAGCAGCTCGCGCAGGGATTCGGCCAATGGGGTGCCGCCCGGTTCGCGGGTGCGCACGACCTCGTGGCCGGCATCGCGCCAGCGGGCGGCGATGCGGTCGATCTGGGTGGTCTTGCCGGCACCGTCAATGCCTTCGGTCGTGATGAAACAGCCGGCGGGGAACAGGGAGCCTGTGAGGCCGGGAAGGTGGTGGGATTCGCTCAACGTGCAGCCTTGCGCTGGTATTTATCGACGGCCCGATTATGGTCGGCGAGCGTTTCGCTGAACTGGCTGCTGCCATCGCCGCGTGCGACGAAATACAGCGCCTTGCTGCCCGCGGGCTGCACCACCGCCATCAGGGAGTCCCGCCCCGGCAACGCGATCGGCGTGGGCGGCAGGCCGGCGCGGGTGTAGGTGTTGTAGGGCGTGTCGGTCTGCAGATCCTTGCGGCGCAGGTTGCCGTCGAACCGCTCACCCAGCCCGTAGATCACCGTCGGGTCGGTCTGCAGCGGCATGCGGATGCGCAGGCGGTTGACGAAGACACTCGCCACCATCGGCCGGTCGTCGGCGCGCCCGGTTTCCTTCTCGACGATGGAAGCCAGCGTGAGCAGCTCGTCCGCCGATTTCAGCGGGCTGTCCGGCGCGCGCTGGTTCCAGGCCGCCTCGACCCGTTTGCGCATCGCCGCATGGGCACGGCGCAGCACGGCCAGATCGCTGCTGCCCTTCGCGTAGGTGTAGGTGTCGGGGAAAAACCGCCCTTCTGGCGCAGTGCCCGGCGCGCCGAGTCTGTCCATCAGCTCCGCATCGGACAGGGCGGCGGATTCGGCCTTCAGTGTCGTGGTGCGCGCCAGTTCGGCCCGCACCTGGCGGAAGGTCCAGCCCTCGATGAGGCGCAGGCGGGCGAGCGACTGGTCGCCATCGACCAGCTTGCGCAGCAGTTGTGCTGGCGAGGTGCCCGGCTGGATCTCGTAGCTGCCGGCGCGGATCAGGCGCGATTCGCCCGACCAGCGGAACCACTGGTAGAGCAGCCAGGGCGACACCGACAGCCCTGCGTCGGCCGCGGACTGC
>JBEEMX010000023.1:0-14888 GCA_041192465.1 Pseudomonadota bacterium
CCCGACCAGCAGCATGTGGACCGCCCACATCAGCGCGCCGCCGAGCTGCAGCCAGTCGCCGGCCGCGATGGTGGCGTCGGCCTTGACGCTCAGCAGGTACATGCCGAGCGTGGCGACTGTGACGGCCGCCCAGACCTGCCGCGACACGCTGGCGCCCCCCAGCCGCATCAGCACCGGCACCAGCACCACGTACAGCCCGGTGATGAAACCGGCGTTGCTGACGGAGGTGCCGAGCAGGCCGACCTGTTGCAGGTTGATCGCGACGAACAGCACGGCGCCCAGCAGCGCGCCCGCCCCGAACACGCCCTGGCTCGGCAGCAGCGGCACGGATGCGAACGGCCCGCCACGCCACCACCACAGCGGCCCGACCAGCAGCGCGCCAAGCAGCATCCGCGCCCCGGTGTAGGTGAACGGCCCCACCGTGTCCATGCCCATCTGCTGCGCGACGAAGGTCGAGCCCCAGATGGCGGCGGTCAGGAGCATGAGGAGGTCGGTGCGCAGCGCAGATCGGTTCATCCCCCTAAGATAGCCGATCACCTCAGCCGACCCTGTCCAGGAGACACCCCGCATGCAACCCGTCACCCTCGGCCGCAGCGACCTGCGCGTCAGCCCGATCTGCCTTGGCACGATGACCTTCGGCGAGCAGGTCGATGAAGCTGGCGCCTTCGCCATCCTCGACCGCGCCCTCGAACTCGGCATCGACTTCATCGACACCGCCGAGATGTACGCCGTGCCGCCGCGCCCGGAGACCTACAACAAGACGGAAATCATCCTCGGGAACTGGTTCGCCAGCCGGCCCGAGGCGCGCCGCAAGGTGACGCTGGCGACCAAGGTGGCCGGCCCGTCGCGCGGCATGCCGTGGATCCGCAATGGCAGCGGCGACCTCACGCCCGACGACATCGTGGCCGCCTGCGAGGGCAGCCTGCGCCGCTTGCAGACCGACGTGATCGACCTGTACCAGATCCACTGGCCGGTGCGCGCCGTGCCCGCGTTTGGCGCGACGTATTACGACCCCACCCGCCGCGACCAGCCCTGCAGCAGCATCGACGCGCAGCTCGACGCCCTGCAGCGCCTCGTGCGCGACGGCAAGGTGCGCGCCATTGGCGTGTCCAACGAAACCCCTTACGGCGTGTGCGAGTTCATCCACGCCGCCGAGCGCGCTGGTTTGCCGCGCATCGCCACGGTGCAGAACGCCTACTGTCTCGTCAACCGCGTGCCCGACAACGGGCTGGACGAGGCGATGCACCGCCATGACGTGTCGCTGCTGGCCTACTCGCCGCTGGGCTTCGGGCTGCTGACGGGCAAGTACGACGACGTGGGCTTCCACGACGACGCGCACAAGCCCGGCCGGCTGGCGCTGTTCGCGAGCATGAAGAAGCAGCGTTGGGCGCGCCCCGAATCCCTCGACGCCGCCCGCGCCTACAACGCCCTGGCCCGTGACCACGGCCTCACGCCAGCGCAGCTCGCGCTGGCTTTCTGCTACCGGCGCTGGTCGGTGGCGAGCACCATCATCGGTGTCACCAGCGTGGCGCAGCTCGACGAGGACGTGGCGGCGTGGGACGTGCAGCTCAGCCCGGAACTGCTCGCGCAGATCGACGCGCTGCGCCGGCGCTTCGGTGACCCGGCGGTCTGACAGGCAGGCCGCCGAAGCCTCAGCCGCCCAGCGCCGCCGTGACCCGCAGCGGGTCGAAGCCGAGCTGGCGCTGGCCACGCACCAGCAGCGTCGGTGTGCCGGAGGCGCCCAGGCGCTTGTAGTCCGCCAGACACGCGGCGTCCCGCTCGATGAGGCATTCCTCGAACGGGATGTGGTGTTCGGTCAGGTACTGCCGCGCCTTGGTGCAGAAGATGCACGTCACCGACGAAATCAGGCGGATGTCGCCCACGCGGGCCACGGTGCGCAGGGCGTCGGCCTGGCCGTCACGCACCTGGGTCTGCACGACACGGCCGACGCCCCACGCGAGCAGTCCGACCAGCACCACGGTGAGGACGCTGCTCTGGCGCAGGCGTTGCCACCGGGTGGGGGTGCGCTCGCTCACCGCACGGCCGCGGTGGCGACGATCTCGATCTTCCAGTCCGGCCTGGCGAGCCGCGCCTGGACCGTGGCCCGCGGCGGTGCATGACCGGGGCTGACCCAGGCGTCCCAGACTGCATTCATGCCGCTGAAGTCCGCCAGATCGGGCAGGAAGATCTGCACCATCAGCAACCGTGATTTGTCGCTGCCGGCGCGTTCGAGCAGCCGGTCCACCATCGCCAGCACCTGCGCGGTCTGGCCGTGGATGTCCTGGGTGGTGTCGTCCGGCACCTGTCCGGCGAGGTAGACCGTGCCGTTGTGGATGGCCATCTCGGACAAGCGAGCGCCGACGTCGAAGCGTTGCAGGGTGGTCATGGTGCTGGTCAGGTCAGTGGGTCTGCTTGCGGTTTTGCCGCGTGCCGCGTGGGGGTTTGCCCGCCTTGGCCGGACGCGGGGTGGTCGCCTTGGCTGCCTCGGGCGCCGGGGGTGGGGGTGTTTTCTGGCCGATGCGGCTTTCGGTGCCCTTCATGAGCTTGCTGATGTTGCCGCCATGCCGCCAGACCAGCAGCAGGCACATCACCACGATCGCCAGCGTCGCCGTGGACGGTCCCCACACCACGGTCTGGATCACCGGCGCCGACACGGCGGCCACCAGCGCGGCCAGCGACGAATACCGCGACCCATGCGCCACCAGCGCCCACACCACCAGCGTCGCCAGCCCCAGCCAGACGTTGAAGCCCAGCAGCACGCCCGCCGCCGTGGCCACGCCCTTGCCGCCCTCGAAGCGGAAGAACACCGGCCAGAGGTGCCCGAGGAACGCCGCCAGCCCGACCAGCGCCGCCGTGCCATCGCCGAAGCCGATCCGGTCGCCGAACAGTTGCACCAGCAGCACGGGGATCAGCCCCTTGAGCGCATCGAACACCAGCGTCAGCACGGCGGCCTTCTTGTTGCCCGAGCGCAGCACGTTGGTGGCGCCGGGGTTGCCCGAGCCGTAGCTGCGCGGGTCGTCCAGGCCCATGGACTTGCTGATGATGACGGCGAACGAAAGCGAGCCGATGAGGTAGGCGGCCACGACGGCCACCACGATCCAGAGCGTGGTCATAGGGAGGTGCGAGGGGGAGCTGGGGGACAGGGCGCGAGTGTAAGCCGCCAGGGTTCCGGCCCCCGGCAGGTCAACCCCTGACCGCCTCCGCTGCCTGCACCACCACCGCCCCCAGCGTCCGCGTCAGCACCGCCGGGTCGATGCCGACGAGGTAGCCGCGCCGGCCACCGTTGATGTAGATGCGCTCGAACGCCAGCACGGTCGCTTCCACATACACCGGCACCGCCTTGCGAAACCCGAACGGCGACGTGCCCCCGACCAGAAACCCGCTGTGCCGCTGCGCCACCTCGGGCTTGCAGGGCTCGACCTTCTTGGCGCCGATCTGGCGGGCGAGGTTCTTGGTGCTGACCTGCCGGTCCCCATGCATCAGGACCACCAGCGGGCGGGCATCCTGGTCCTGCATCACCAGCGTCTTGACGACCGCGTGTTCGTCCACGCTGAGCTGGCGGGCGGATTCGGCGGTGCCGCCGCGGTCCACGTAGTCGTAGGGGTGCTCGGTGTAGGCGATGCCTTGCGCCTTGAGGAACTGCGTGGCGGGTGTCATGCCAGACCGAGTGCCGCCAGATCCCCCCGGCCGACGCGGACCACTACCGGCTCGCCCTGGCTCAGGTCGATCACCGAGGTCGGCTGTGCCGGGCAGGCGCCCGCATCGACGACGGCCTGGATCAGATGGTCATAGCGTTCGCGGATCTCTTCGGCGTCGTTGAGCGGCTCGGTCTCGCCGCGCGGGATCAGCGTGGTGCAGAGCAGCGGCTGGCCGAGCAGCGACAGCAATTCCTGCGTCACCACATGGTCCGGCACGCGCAGGCCAATGGTGCGCCGCGACGGGTGCGAGATGCGGCGCGGCACTTCCTTGGTGGCTTCGAGGATGAAGGTGTAGGGGCCGGGCGTGGCGCTTTTCAGGAGGCGGTACTGCTTGTTGTCCACCTTGGCGTAGCTGGCCAGCTCGGACAGGTCGCGGCACAGCAGCGTCAGGTGGTGCTTGTCATCGACCCCGCGGGCGCGGCGCAGTGCATCGACCGCCGCCTTGTCATCGAGGTGGCAGACCAGGGCGTAGCTGGAGTCGGTCGGGATCGCGGCCACACCGCCCGCAGCGAGGATGGCCACCGCTTGCCGGAGCAGGCGCGGCTGGGGGTTGTCGGGGTGGACTTCGAAGTGCTGGGCCATGGCGGAAGGGTACGGAACAGGGGTCAGGCCGGGTACGTGATGCGCTCGGCGACCAGCTCCCACACGGGGGTCAGGTGGCTTGGCAGCGGCGGGAGCTTGCCCAGGTCGGTGCGGCTCTCGGCGGGGGAGTGGAAATCGCTGCCCCGCGACGCCGCCAGCCCGAACTCGACCGCCATCGCCGCGTACTTGCCGTATTCCGCGACCGTGTGGCTGCCGGTGACGACCTCGACACCTTGTCCACCATGTTCCTTGAACTCGGAGAACAGCGCGAACTCGGTGGTCGGCTTGAAGCGATGGTAGCGGCCGGGGTGGGCGATGACCGCCACGCCGCTCGCCTGCGTGATCCAGCGCACCGCGTCACCCAGACCGGCCCAGCAGTGGGGCACGTAGCCGGGCTTGCCGTCGGCCAGGTATTTGCGGAACACGTCGTTGGTGTCGTGGCATTTGCCGGTTTCGACCAGGTAGCGCGCGAAGTGGGTGCGCGAGATCAGGTCCGGGTTGCCGACGTACTTCAGCGCACCCTCGAATGCACCGGGAATGCCCACCTTGAGCAGCTCCGCAGCCATTTGGTGGGCGCGTTCCTCCCTCCCGCCGCGGGTGGACGCCAGACCCTGGCAAAGCGTCTCGTTGCGGTGGTCGAAGCCCAGGCCGATGATGTGGACGGTTTCACCGGCAAAGGTCACCGAGATTTCGACCCCGGTCAGGTGCGGCAGACCTTGCGCCAGCGCGGCGTCGCGGGCGCGCTGCTGACCGCTGACCTCGTCATGGTCGGTCAGTGCCCACAGCTCGACACCGTTGGTGCGGGCACGCTCGGCCAAGGCTTCGGGACTCAGTGTGCCGTCGGAGACGGTCGAGTGGCAGTGCAGATCGGCGTTGAAGATGTTCACCGGGACATTGTAGGAGGCTGGTCAGTGGATTGCGGGGCCTTGGTCGTCAGATGACCGGCCAGACATCGGTGTGATCGTCGCTGGGGGCCTCTGGCTGGTGCGTGGCTGCGTCGATCAGCCAGCGGCGTGCTGTGGCGGCTGGCTCCGGGCGGCCGAAGAAATAGCCCTGCGCGGCGTCGCAGCCTATCTGCTGGAGCTGGTGCATCTGGTCTTCGGTCTCGACCCCTTCGGCCAGCACCGAGATGCCCAGGCTGCGGCCCATCGCGACCATGGCGTTGACGAGCTGTGCATCGGTGCTGTCGGTCATCAGGTCGCGGATGAAGCTGCGGTCGATCTTGAGCTTGCCCACCGGAAAACGCTTGAGGTGGGACAGCGACGAGTAGCCGGTACCGAAATCATCGATCGCCAGTTGCACGCCCATGGCGCGCAGGCTGTGCAGGAAGGCTTCGCTGTGGTCGCCCTGCTGCATCAGGCCGGATTCGGTGATCTCCAGCTCCAGGTACTCGGCGGACAGTCCGTGCGCATCGAGGGCCTTCTGCACCCGAGCCACCGTGCCGCCGCGCTGCATCTCGACCGCGGAGATATTGACCGCGATGCGCCCGAACGCCAGTCCTTCGTCGAGCCAGGCGCGCCCCTGCCGGCAGGCTTCGTTGGTCACCCATTCACCCAGCGCGACAATGTGGCCGGTGTCTTCGAGCACGGGGATGAACTCGGCCGGACCCACCGGCGGCAGGCCGGGCTGGTGGAGGCGGACCAGGGCTTCCAGACCGATCAGGCACCCGTCGCTCAGGCGGTAGAGCGGTTGGTACCAGAGTTCGAACTCGCCCCGCTCCAGGGCACGGCGCAGGCGCGTGTCGAGCTGCAGCCGGACCTGCGCGGCCTGTGTCAGGGCCTCGGTGTAGTAGCGATAAGTGCCCCGGCCAGCGCGTTTGGCCTGGTACATGGCGGTGTCGGCGTCACGCAGCAGGTCTTCGACTTCGGTGCCGTCTTCCGGATACAGGCTGATGCCGATCGATGCCTGCACATAGACCTCGCTCGGCCCGACGTCGAAGGGGCTGGACAGCAGGAGCAGCAGCTCCTGTGCCACCGCGGCTGCGTCCTCGCTATCGCGCAGGGTTTCCAGCAGCAGGATGAACTCGTCGCCGCCGAGCCGGGCCAGCGTGTCCTCGCGCCGGGTGCGCTGCGCCAGGCGCCGGGCAACGCCGAGCAGCAGCTGGTCGCCAGCGTTGTGGCCGAGGCTGTCGTTGACGTTCTTGAAGTTGTCCAGGTCGATGTAAAGCACGGCCACCTTGTGCTGCTGACGCCGGGCAGCGGCCAGCGCATGCTCCATCCGCGACAGCACCATCAGCCGGTTGGGCAGGCCCGTCAGGCTATCGACGTGGGCGAGCTGCTGCAGGCGAGATTCGACTTCCTTTTTGGCCGTGATGTCGGTGAAGACGGTGACCATGTGCGTTGGCAAGCCGTGTTCGTCCGAAACGGTGGCCACTGAACTCCAGAGCACTTGGTTGGTGCCTTCCTTGCGCTGGCTCCAGAGTTCACCCTGCCAGCGCCCGTGCTGCAGCACGTTGTCGCGCAGGCTGTCATGGAAATCCGTGCTGTGGCGGTCCGAGCGCAGAAAGTTGGTGGTCTGGCCAACGGCATCCGCTTGGCTGTAACCGGTGATCTCGGTGAAGGCGCGGTTGACGGAGACGATGGTGCGGTGCATGTCGGTGACGATCACACCGTCCTGCGTGCTTTCGAGCGCAGCGGCGTGGAGCCGGTTGCGGTCCTCTCCCGCGCGCCACTGCTCGCGCTGGTGGAACTGGGTCAAAGCGAAGGACATGTCGCTGGCGATTTCGCTGAACAGCGCCCGTTCCTCGGCGTCTTCCGGGTCGAAGTGCTCTCGCACCAGCACCAGCACCGCCGTGATCGTGTCGTTGCAGGTCACCGGGATCGCGACTGCCTGGGTCGGTGATGCTGCGGGGACATCCCAGCGCAGGTGCCCGCTGCGCCAGGCGCGCAAGGCGAGATGCCCGGCGTCCGCGGGGGGGTCACCGAGGTGCAGGCGGCAGGGCCGGTGTGCGGGGTCCGTCAGTGCCGGGTCTCCGGCGTGGGTCACGGGCGAGAGCACGGTCTGATGTTCATCGGGGCCGACGACCCATGCCATCGTGAAGTGGCCATGGCTCAGGGCGACTGTGCAGATGCGCCCGAACAGCTCCTCGGGCGAGCGGGTCCAGACGATCGACTGGTTGACCTGGCTCAGGAAACTGTAGAGGCGACTCAGGGTCCGGATGCGCTCCTCGCTGTGCTTGCGTTCGCTGATGTCCCAACTGATGAGCACTACGCGGTCGGCCACGTCGGGCAAGGCATGGGCACGGGCGTCGAACCAGTGGGTCTGGCCGTTCAGCTCCAGGCTGTATTCGGTGTGGGTGACTTCTCGGGTGGCCAAGGTGCGCCGCACGATGGCATCGACGCGCTGGGCTGCTTCGGCAGGCAGGAACTCGTGGTAGCGCCGCCCGATCAGGGTTTCCAGTGGGGCCGCCAGCTTGTCAGATTGGCCGTAGACCTCCAAGTAGGTGCCCTGGGCATCAAGCACGAAGGACACGTCGGGCATCGCCGCCGCGAAGGCGCGCAGGTGGGCCTCGCTGCGCGCAAGTTCGTCGAGCGTGCGGTCGCGCTGGCGGGCGTGGTGCTGCTGGAGCAGCATCAGCGCGAGCGTGCCGAGCCCGATCAGCACCAGCGTCGCCATGCTCAGCAGACCCTGCTGGCGCAGCCGATCGCGGCGCATCTCATCGGCCAGGCGTTCCAGGTCCATCACCGTGCGGTCGATGTCGAGGTGCAGTGTGCGCAGCGTGGTCGCGGGGCTGCCCACGCTGTCGGAAACGCGCACCCGCAGCGCCTGCCGTATCTGATCGACCTGGCGCGCATACCCGTCAGCGGTCTGGATCAACTGGGCCGACAAGGTGCCGCCGCTGTCCAGCATCCGGATTTGCGTCTGGAGTGCCGTGGCGCCCTGGACGGCGTTGTCCAGCTCGGCCTCGACACTGGAAACGCTGGCGCTGCCGTCGGCGTGCCGCAGCCGCTCGGCCTGCACTTCGGCGGTGCGCAGGTGCAGGCGGACCTGGTCGATGAGCTGGGTCGGGCGGCTGGTGTCGATCAGCGTGGCGCGCCAGCGCAGATCGGCCCACGCGATCAGGCACAGGCAGAGTGCGCCGAACACGGCGATCACCCCCAGCATGCGCCCGGCCGACCGGGGGCGTAGCTTGTCGAGCGGTAGCGGCAACGGATAGCTCACGGCCGCGCTCCTCGGGGGTGGCTGGTGGGGTCCATGCCATGGGCGGCAGCGATCTCCTCCGCACTGAAGCCATAGTCGGCGACCGCACGCAGGTGTTCAGCACTGCCGAGGTAGCCCGACAGGGCTTGGTCAATGCGTGCACGCCGCGGATCGCCTGGCCGAAACACGAAGGCGGGATAGCCAATGTCGGGCTGGCCGTCGCGCCGTGGCACGGAGAACGGTGCGGCCATGTCCAGTGTGGGGGACTCGCGCATGACCCACCGCAGTGACGGTGCGGACAGCGAAAACGCGGCTGCCTGGCCCGAACGCAAGGCCGCGACGGCGCTGGTCGGATCGGGCAGCCGCAGCAGTTGTGCTTCGGTCAGTCCGGCCTCGCGTGCCTGTGCCAGCTCGACCGATCCCTCCAGGACCGCCAGCCGCGCGCCATGGGCGCGGCCCAGGTCTTCCAGCGCGTGCAGGTCGAGCGGATTGCCTCGTTGCACCAGCAGCCCGGAGCGCACCGAGGTGGTCGGGCGGGTGAAGTCGACCTGTGCTGCGCGCTCGGGGGTGATGAACATGCCTGCGGCAATGACGTCGATGCGGCCACTTTGCAGTTCATGGAGAAGGCGCGGAAACTCCACATGCACCCACACCGGCTCCGGCAGGCCAGCACGCTGCAGCGCCGTCCGCAAGATGTCGATCGCCTCCCCATGCAGCGTGCCCTGGGCGTCCCGGTAGGCGTAGGGCGCCTCCAGTGCGTAACCAGCGCGCAGCACCGTGTCTTCGTTGCCGCTGTCAGCGTTGAAGTCGGGTGCGGCGCGGGCGATCAGCGTGAGTGCTGCTGCGGTGACACCCATGACGAACACGCTCCAGGCCATCAGGCGCCGATGCATTGATGAAATCCCTTGTTCATGCCATGACCACTGCGGGAGGCCGCTGGGTTGTGGTGGATATGCCGTGGTATCGGAACTGCCACGTATTTAATCAAATCGCACCAGCAGAACGTATGGTCTTGCACCATATGGTGGGTCAAAACAGGGCATTCTGGACGATCAGCAGCATCCGCCAGAGCCGCACCGGGCTGAGCAGTTCGATGAATTCGGCGTGCTGCAGCCACATCCACGAGAAGTCGGCGACGCTCAGGATCAGCACGGCGGTCGCCATCCCTGTGGCCACCATGGCCACGCCGAGATTGTTCAGCAGTTGCGCCCAGGTATCGCCCGAGCGTGACACCGGCCGGCTCCACAGCCAGGCCAGCGGTCCGCCTGCCAGCAGTACGCACAACGTCGGGGCTGGCATGTCCATGGGCAGATCCGCACCCAGTGCGGTCCAGACCGTTCCCAGCAGTGCCAGGCTCAGTGCCGGTCGGATCACCCGCGGCCAGGCCAGCAGGCAGAACACCAGCGTACACAGCGCCGTCAGCAGCACCATGGTCGAGCCGATGAACACCGGTGCGCGGCCGTCCGTCAGCTCTGGCAGATGGGCCAGCGTGTGCCACAGGCGCCACTGGCCGGTGCAGGCCAGCCACACGCTGCCCAGCACGGCCAGGCGGTGCGGGCTCTGTGGTGTGCGCGCAGTCAGCACCGCGGCTGCTCCGCGGCCGCTTCGGCCAGCCAGGCACCAAAGCGGGCGAGCAGTGTTTCTTGTTCGCGCCCCTCCGGGACGACGAAGTAGTAGGCGCGGTCGCTGTCGTGGGCGTCGTGTACGGCCTGGCAGAGGCGACCCTGCGCCAGTTCGTCGGTCACCATGAAATCCGGCACCAGCGCCACGCCCAGCCCCAGCACGGCGGCCTGCACGCTCATCGAGAACTGCTCGTAGCGCGGCCCGCGCAGATCACCATCGCAGGTCAGGCCGCTGGCCTCGAACCAGCGGCGCCAGGCGTGCGGCCGGGTGGTCTGCTGCAGCAGCGGCAGGCGGGCCAGCGCCGCCAGCGGGATCGGCGCAGCGTGCGGGGCGATCAAGGCGGGGCTGCACACGGCGATCAGCCGCTCGGACAGCACCTTGCGCGTGACGCAACCCGGCCAGTGCCCGTCGCCGGCGTAGATGGCGGCGTCGAAATGCGTGTCATCGAACAGGAAGGGGCGGGTGCGGGTGTGCAGGTTGATCTGGACCGCGCCGGACAGGAACTGCGGCAGCCGCGGCAGCAGCCAGCGGGTGCCGAAGGTCGGGACCACCGCCAGCTCGATCACCGGCAGGCCGCCCGCGCCTGCCATCAGCTCCAGCGTGTCGCGCTCCAGCGCATCCAGCCGCTCGGCCACGCGGCTGGCGTAGCCCCGGCCTGCGTCGGTGAGTTTCACGCCCCGCCGCGTGCGCCGGAACAGCTTCACGCCCAGCATCGCCTCCAGCCCGGCGACCTGCCGGCACACCGCGCTCTGCGTCAGCGCGAGTTCTTCGGCGGCACGGGTGAAGCTTTCGTGGCGGGCGGAGGCGTCGAATGCGGTGAGGGCGGTGGTGCTGGGGATGCTGCGTTTCACGGAGTGCGCTGGAAGAAGGGCTGAGTGCAATATTCTCGTTTGAATCTCCGGAGCAGCGCCTCTAGGATATGCACGCATAGCACTTGGAGATCCCGACATGGCCCCCCCGAACCGCGCTTCCTTCCAGTGGCAAGACCCGCTGCTGCTCGACACCCAGCTCACCGAGGACGAGCGCGCCGTGCGCGACGCCGCCCGCGCCTACTGCCAGGACCAGCTCATGCCGCGGGTCACGGACGCCTTCCGGAACCAGACCACCGACGTGGCGATCTTCCGCGAAATGGGCGCGCTGGGCCTGCTGGGTTCCACCCTCCCCGAGCAGTACGGCGGCGCGGGCCTGAACTACGTCTGCTACGGGCTGGTGGCACGCGAGGTGGAGCGCGTCGATTCGGGCTACCGCTCGATGATGAGCGTGCAGTCCTCGCTGGTGATGGTGCCGATCTTCGAATTCGGCAACGAGGCGACGAAGCAGAACTACCTGCCCAAGCTGGCCTCTGGCGCGTGGATCGGCTGCTTCGGCCTGACCGAGCCGGACCACGGCAGCGATCCCGGCAGCATGGTG
Organism: Pseudomonadota bacterium; assembly: GCA_041192465.1. Taxonomy (GTDB): domain Bacteria; phylum Pseudomonadota; class Gammaproteobacteria; order Burkholderiales; family Burkholderiaceae_C; genus Sphaerotilus. Next base: position 11,454 of record JBEEMX010000023.1, read on the forward strand.
ACGCGTGCCCGCAAGGTGGACGGCGGCTACGCGCTGACGGGTTCCAAGATGTGGATCACCAACTCGCCCATCGCCGATGTGTTCGTGGTCTGGGCCAAGGACGATGAGGGACAGATCCGCGGTTTCGTGCTGGAAAAAGGCTGGAAGGGCCTCACCGCGCCGGCCATCCACAGCAAGGTCGGGCTGCGGGCGTCGATCACCGGCGAGATCGTCATGGACAACGTGTTCTGCCCGGAAGAGAACGCTTTCCCCGAGGTGCGTGGGCTGAAAGGGCCGTTCACCTGCCTGAACAGTGCCCGCTACGGCATCGCCTGGGGCGCGCTGGGGGCGGCGGAGTTCTGCTTCGAGACGGCGCGCCAGTACACGCTGGACCGCAAGCAGTTCGGCAAGCCGCTCGCCGCCAACCAGCTCGTGCAGAAGAAGCTCGCCGACATGCTGACCGAGATCGCGCTGGGTCTGCAAGGCTGCCTGCGCCTGGGTCGGATGAAGGACGAAGGCACCGCGGCGACCGACCTGACTTCGATCCTGAAGCGCAACTCCTGCGGCAAGGCGCTCGACATCGCCCGCACCGCGCGCGACATGCTCGGCGGCAACGGCATCTCGGACGAGTTCGGCGTGGCGCGGCACCTCGTCAACCTCGAAGTGGTCAACACCTACGAGGGCACGCACGACATCCACGCGCTGATCCTCGGCCGTGCCATCACTGGCATTCCGGCGTTCTGAGCGGGGCGCGGCGATGACCCCGACGGCGCAACCCACCGCCTTGAATGGCCTGAAGGTGCTGGACCTGTCGCGCGTGCTCGCCGGGCCGTGGGCGTCGCAGATGCTGGCAGACCTCGGCGCCGATGTCGTCAAGGTCGAGCGCCCCGGCAGCGGTGACGACACGCGCGCCTGGGGGCCGCCGTGGCTGAAGGACGCCGAGGGCCGCGACACCGATGACGCCGCCTATTTCTTCTGCGCCAACCGCAACAAGCGCTCGGTCGCCATCGACATGGCCACGCCGGACGGCCAGCGCCTGTTGCAGCGGCTGGCGGCCGAGGCGGATGTCGTGCTGGAGAACTTCAAGGTCGGTGGCCTGAAACCTTATGGGCTGGACCACGAGACGCTGTGCGCGCGCCACCCGCGGCTGGTCTACTGCTCAATCACCGGTTTCGGTCAGACCGGGCCGTATGCGCCGCGCGCCGGCTACGACTTCCTGGTCCAGGGCATGGGCGGGTTGATGAGCGTGACCGGCCGCGGCGACGCGGAGGAGGGCGCCGGGCCGCAGAAGGTGGGCGTGGCGCTGACCGACCTGATGACCGGGCTGCACGCGGCCATCGGCATCCTCGCCGCGCTGCAGCACCGTGACCGCACGGGCGAAGGCCAGCACATCGACCTGGCGCTGCTGGACGTGCAGGTCGCGGCCCTGGCCAACCAGGCGGGCAACTACCTCATCAGCGGCCAGGTGCCGGGCCGCATGGGCAACGCCCACCCGAACATCGTTCCGTACCAGGATTTCCCGACCGCGGACGGCGACATGGTCCTGGCGATCGGCAACGACGGGCAGTTCGCGCGGTTCTGCGCGGCGGCGGGCCGGGCGGAGTGGGCGACTGATGTGCGGTTTGCGACCAACGCGGCCCGCGTGGCGCACCGGGCCGTGCTGATCCCGCTGCTGCGCCAGACGACGGTGTTGCGCACCACCGCCGAGTGGGTGGCGGCGCTGGAGTCGCACGCCGTGCCGTGCGGGCCGATCCACCGGCTGGACGCAGTGTTTGCCGATCCGCAGGTGGTGGCGCGGGGGCTGCGGGTGGGCTTGCCGCACCCGGTGGCCGGGTCGGTGCCGGGGGTGGCGAATCCGGTTCGGCTGTCGGCGACGCCGGTGGTGTACCGCTCGGCGCCGCCGCTGCTGGGCGCGCACACGGCCGAGGTGCTCGCCGACTGGCTAGACGGGCCGATCGCGGCGGCCCCGGCTGCGTGATCCCTCCACCGTCGCCGCCAGGGCCAGCAGCACGAACTCCTTGGCCTTCTTGCGCCGCAGGTCGGTCGGCACGGTCAGCTTGAGGTAACGGCGCTTCTTGCCGTCGCCTTCCAGCAGGTGGTCCGGATCCGGCAGGTCAGCGCCGCGGCTGAACTCCAGCATCACATGCGTCGGGTGCGAGAAGATGCCACAGAAGGGCGAGCCGGCGGAGAACAGGATGCCGCCGTACTTCACCTCTTCGCAGATGCGCGGGTCGGCTGCCAGCACCAGCCCCCGCAGCCGCGAGACCAGATCGACGCGCACGTCCTCGTGGAGAAACAGCGTGTCGAGCAGGTCATCGACCTTGTCGGTGTTCAGGAATCGATCGGACATGGGGGCTTCGGTTTTCTGGTGGTGCCGGTTTACTTGAACAAGTCCTTCATCCGGTCGGTCCAGCTCTTGGCGGTGGGCGAGTGCTTGTCGCCGCCTTTCTTGAGCGACTCGTCCAGCTCCTTGAGCAGCTTGCGCTGGTGCTCGCTGAGCTTGATCGGGATCTCGATCTGGATGTGGCAGTACAGGTCGCCGGGGTAGTTCGAGCGGATGCCCTTGATGCCCTTGCCGCGCAGGCGGAAGGTCTTGCCGTGCTGGGTGCCTTCGGGCAGCTCGATCTCGGCTTCGCCCCCCAGCGTCGGCACCGACACCGAGCCACCCAGTGCCGCCGTGATGACGCTGATCGGCACCGTGCAGTGCAGATCGTCGCCGTCGCGCTCGAAGATGTCGTGCGCCTTGATGCGGATCTCGACGTACAAGTCACCGGCAGGGCCCCCCTGGGTGCCGGGTTCGCCATGGCCGCGCAGGGCGATGCGCTGGCCTTCGTTGATGCCGGCCGGGATCTTGACTTCCAGCGTCTTCTGCTTCTTGACCTTGCCCTGGCCGTTGCAGGTGGTGCAGGGCTCGGGAATGATCTTGCCGGTGCCGTGGCAGTGCGGGCAGGTCTGCTGGATGCTGAAGAACCCCTGGCGCAGATGCACGGTGCCCGAGCCATGGCAGGTCGTGCAGGTCTTGGCGCTGGTGCCGGGCTTGGCGCCGCTGCCGTGGCAGGTGTCGCACTCTTCCCAGGTGGGAATGCGGATCTGGGCTTCCTTGCCAAGGGCCGCCTCTTCGAGCGTGATCTCCATCGCGTACGACAAATCCGCGCCGCGGTAGACCTGCTGGCCGCTGCGCCGCTGGCCGCCGCCACCGCCGCCCTGGCTGAAAATGTCACCGAAGATGTCGCCGAAGGCTTCGGCAAAACCGCCACCGCCGAAGCCCTCCGGACCGCCGCGGAAGCCGCCGGCATTCGGATCGACACCCGCGTGACCGAACTGGTCGTACGCCTGGCGCTTCTGGGCGTCGGAGAGCATCTCGTAGGCCTCCTTGACCTCCTTGAATTTCTCCTCGGACGCCTTGGCGCCGTCACCCTGGTTGCGGTCCGGGTGGTGCTTCATGGCCATCTTGCG